>JASGGE010000023.1:0-32580 GCA_047605205.1 Siphonobacter sp. | reverse complement strand
TACCTCGTAGGCCATTTCGCTAATGGTTTTATCCGTTTGAAATCTGGAGCCTAAATAGAAACGACAAGCGGCCCGAACACATTCGAGCCATTAAAGAGCATTGCAAACGGATAAAACCATTACCGAAATGGCCTACGAGGTAGGCTATACCCGTTTATCAACCTTTAGCAATACGTTTTATCAGTTGATTAACCGTCGACCAGCCGAATTCAGAGAAATTAAAAAGTAAACAATTCGTATGCAGGATCGTAAATTCCCCATTGGCCCTTTCGTTTTAAAAGAAGAGTATACGCCCGAAGAATTTCAGGAATTATTGACTATTATAGAAAATAGTCCTTCTGATTATCAGTATATTACGGCCAACCTTACCTCGGCAGATCTTGTTAAGACGTATCGGGAAGGCAGCTGGACTGTTCAGCAACTGGTACATCACGTGGCAGATATTCAGTTACTACATTACTTTCGAATGAAAAAAGCCTTAACCGAAACGGATTATACTACCCTTACCCTAATCAGTATGGACGGTTGGGCGGCTACTCCTGATGGAAAGTATGCTCCTCTTGAAGACTCTTTATTATTATTTGAAGGAGTAACGGGCCGATATGTTTATCTGGCGAAATCACTGGGCGATGAACAGTTAGCTATTCAGTATTATCATCCTGTACGGCATTTCTGGTTAAATCAAAAACAGGCTTTGGCTATGACGGCCTGGCATATACAGCACCATCTGGCTCACATTCGTCTGGCCTTACAATCGTGAAAAACGGCTTCGCTCAATATCTTTAACTCATGAACGAATTTCCCCCGACAAAAAAAAGCCGATGTGCCGTATTAATCAGTAGTATCTGCTTAATACCTTTTTTAAGTTATGCTCAGCAAAATCTTATCCCATACGTAAATCCGCTGATTGGCACAGCAAAAATGGGTCATACCTTTCCGGGGGCTACGGTTCCTTTTGGAGCAGTACAGCTCAGCCCGGATACCGATACGCTTTCATATGAACGAAATGGTAAGTACAATGGCGAGGTGTATAAGTACTGTGCTGGATATAAGTATGAAGACCCCACCATTGTAGGCTTCAGTCATACGCACTTTAGCGGTACGGGGCACTCTGATTTGGGCGATTTTCTCATTATGCCAACGCAGGGAACGTTACAATTGAACCCCGGTGTAGCGAGTAACCCTAAAACGGGGTATCGCTCTGCGTTTTCACATGCAAATGAGGTGGCTCAGGCGGGGTATTACAAAGTCAAACTAGATGATGACAATATTATGGCCGAGTTGACGGCTTCCAATCGTGTTGGCTTTCATCAGTATACCTTCCCTAAATCTGATCAGTCGCACATAATTCTGGACCTGACGTCAGGAATCTATAATTATAATGACAAAGTCATCTGGACATACGTTCGGGTGGTGAATGATACCTTACTTACCGGGTACCGCCAGACAAACGGATGGGCTCGTACCCGCACGGTTTATTTTGCTTTGTCCTTTTCAAAACCATTTAAGGCGTATGGGCAGCAAAAACTGGATATCGAGCAGGTATACAAAGGTTTCTGGCGAAAATTTGACCAGAACCATAACTTCCCGGAATTAGCTGGCAAAAAAATCAAGCTCTACTTTGATTTTGATACCGAAGAAGGCGAGAAAATAAAGCTGAAAATGGCCATTTCGCCGGTGAGCCAGGCAAATGCTCTGGCGAATATGAAAGCGGAAATACCAGGCTGGAATTTTGAACAGGTAAAAGCGGAAGCTCAGAATCAGTGGAATAAAGAGCTCAATAAAATTCAGGTAGAAACCACAGAGCCTGGAAAGATCAATTTCTACACTTCCTTATACCATACGTTTGTTAACCCAACGGTATATATGGATGTCAATGGTCAATACAAAGGACTCGATCAGGACCTACATGAGGCAAAAGGCTTCACCAATTACACCACTTTTTCACTTTGGGATACCTATCGGGTCTTGCATCCGTTTTTCAACCTTATTCAACCGGCACGAAATAATGATATGGTAGAGTCTATGATGAAGCATTATGACCAGAATGCTCTTCACATGTTACCCATCTGGTCGCATTATGCCAATGATAACTGGTGCATGAGCGGATACCATAGTGTGTCGGTACTGGCAGATGCCATCATCAAAGGTGTATATAAAGGTGACCCGATGAAAGCATTAGAGGCCTGTATCATTACCTCCAATCACCGGAATTATGAAGGGATCGGAGCGTATATTGATTTAGGCTATGTTCCTGCTTCTAAAAATGAAACATCGGTTTCAAATACCCTTGAATATGCATACGACGACTGGTGTATTGCTCAGTTAGCTAAAAAACTGAATCGGATGGAGGTGTTTGAAACCTATCTTAAACGTTCTGAAAACTGGCAAAAAGTGTTTGACAAGTCGATTGGATTTATGCGGCCCCGTTTAGCCGATGGGTCGTTTAAGAAAGATTTTGACGTATACAGTACCCACGGTCAGGGTTTTATTGAAGGGAATTCCTGGAACTTTAGCTTTTTTGTTCCGCAGGATCCCGAAAGACTGATTACTTATATGGGAGGGAAGAAAACATTTGCCGCTCGCCTGGACACGCTTTTCAGTATGCACCTGTCTGACCAGTTTTTTGCGGAAACAGAAGACATTACCCGAGAGGGCATTATTGGAGGGTACATCCACGGAAATGAACCGGCCCACCACGTGGCGTACTTGTACAACTGGGCTGGGCAACCCTGGAAAACGCAGGAACGTATTCGTATGATTCTGGATATGCAGTATAAACCCACGGCGGACGGTCTGGGTGGAAATGATGACTGCGGCCAGATGAGTGCCTGGTATTTGTTTTCGTCAATGGGTTTTTATCCGATAGCTCCGGGTTCCGTTCACTATTCATTAGGTAGCCCATCTGTTTCAAAAGCAGAAGTCCATTTGGAAAATGGCAATATCTTTAAGGTTGAAGCCTTGAATCAGGGTAGTAAAAATGTGTATGTAGAAAAGGTATTGCTCAATGGGAAACCCCTCACCACGCAGACGATTACTCATGAAGACGTGATGAAAGGCGGAACATTAACGTTTTATATGTCTGCTAAACCAGCCAGAAAATAACTCATAACAGGACCTTGACAAAGCTTAGGGCCTTCAAAAGATAGGTTAACGGATTGTCACGTACCAGTAAGAAACGAGCCAGAAATGATGTCTGAAAAAATTAAAAAAGCCTTTACCTTATTTGATGAATACAATGCTCAGTCGCCTGAGCAGATTGAATGGGAGGGGGTAACCTATCCAGCAGAGTTATTGTACGCGTTGAAACTTTATGAATGGGTGAAGAAGCTAGATGCCAACCCTGGTGAAGCCTTATTACTAGCCTCTCGCTGTCAGCACATTGGTCGTTGGGAGATTCCTCGTTCTAATTATCCCGAAGGTCGTTTGGGGTATCTGAAATGGAAAGGAGACCTGGCAAAATTCCATGCTGCCAAGTCGGCTGAATTACTGGCAAAAGCTGGCTATGAGCAGCAGATCATCAGCAGAGTACAGGAAATAAACCTCAAGCAAAAACTGAAATCCGACCCCGAAGTGCACACGATGGAAAATGCCTTATGTCTGGTATTCCTGGAATTTCAATATGACGCCCTGATTACGAAAATGGGGGAAGAAAAGATGATTCCCATTTTGCAGAAAAGCTGGGCTAAAATGACCGAAGCCGGTCGGGTTGCGGCCTTAACCTTGCCTTATAGCCACAGCGGAAAAGCAATTCTTGAAAAAGCATTGGTGAATCCGTAATTTTTTTTAACGTTTGGTTTCGGGCGTCATGCTCAAAGGTATGTTTGGAACCATTGTGAAGAAAATAGCTTTCAAGGTTTCGTAGCCAGATTTTACAGCTTACTCGTTAGAAAATAGTAACATAGATCATTTTCAGATTACATAACTCGTATTTTTAAAGTCATCAATTATATTTAATGCCTTGCATACCTGAGTATACTACATTACAAATGAGTAGCTTATCTGCACTCACAGGCAATTGAGTAAAACCCACGATAGTATTTCGAGCCATATTTAGTTTTTAAGCCTTTTGAAGAAAAGGCTCAGAGGGTGTTATGTGTTTGGTGGAATGGTATATATGCTGGAAACCACTCATAAAACCTCTTAATATGTAGCAGTTAAACCCTTTTCCTCTCATCAAATCTTTCCCATTATGAACGTGAAAAAACACGCTTATTCTAAACTGTTACCCATCTTCCTGCTTACATCGTCGGCCTTATCAGCTCAACAGATTGATCAGGCCTACAATCAAAAAATCAAAGACTATACCACCGATACCCGCTTTCTGCCTGTTTCGGTTCTGAATGTACCTAATGATCCGAAAGTCCCTTCACCGCTTAACTATTTTGGGGAGATCATCGGAGCTCCGAAAGTGCTTCACCATACCAAAGACATTTACGCCTATTATCAGAAACTGGCTTCATCAACCCCTGCCGTGAGCATGAAGCAGGTAGGAACCTCGGAAGAAGGCCGACCTATTCAACTGGTAGTAGTAGGAAGCCCGGAAGCTCTGAAAAAACTCGATCATTATAAAAACCAGTTGGCTTTATTGGCAGATCCCCGGAAAGTAGGTACGATGGACGTTAATAAAATCATCAAAGACTCGAAGCCTATTTATTACCTCAATGGGGGCTTGCACTCGCCCGAAATGGGTTCGCCCGAAATGCTGATGGAATTAACCTATCGTCTGGCTACGAGTCAGGAAGAATCCATCAAAACCATTCGTGATAACGTCATTGTAGTCATTAACCCGGTTTCTGAACCCGATGGCTGGGATAAGCAGGTAGACTGGTATTACCGCTATACCAAAGATCGTGAAGAATATGGAGACGGGTTTCCACGGGTTCCGTATTGGGGAAAGTATACCTACCATGATAACAATCGGGATGGGATTCAGATTTCACAGGAAGTATCGAAGGCGGTATACAAAATTTACTATGATTTCCACCCAACGGTCATGCTGGATTTACACGAATCGGTTCCGTTGTTATACATTTCAATGGGTACTGGGCCTTATGGTGAATCCGCAGACCCTATTACAATTGGCGAATGGCAGATGTTTGCCAGTAATGAAGTAACGGCCTTAACGGCTCAGGGGTTGCCGGGAGTCTTTACCTGGGCATTTTACGATGGTACCAACCCTGGTTATCAGTTCTGGGTAGCCAATAATCACAACTCTATTGGGCGTTTTTATGAAACCTTCGGCAATGGAGGAGCCAGCACCTACATTCGTGATTTAGGCGATCAGAAATACGCTGGCGATCCGGCTACAGGCCGGGAATGGTATCGTCCGATGGCCGTAACGGAAAAAGTAAACTGGTCATTCCGTAATAACATTAATTACATGGAAGCGGGTGTATTGGCTTCGCTTTCGTTTACAGCCGCCAATGGGCCAACGCTACTGAAAAACTTCTATCAGAAAGGCGTTAATGCCATTAAACGTGGGAAAGAAGAAGCCCTGAAAGCCTTTGTTATACCGAAAAAACAGCGTGATCCGGGTATGGTGGCTTTTCTGGTAAATCAACTTCGGAAACAGGCAATTGAAGTCCATACCACAAATGACAATTATGTTGTGATGCTGGATCAGCCCTATCGGAATCTGGCGATTAGTTTACTGACGAAACAGAAATACACTGATTTTAAGTATCCTTCGTATGATGATGTAGCCTGGACAATGGGTTATCTGTACGGTGTAGATGTAAAACCCATTGAAAAGCTAACCTTTAGCCCGTCTGATCTGAAATTACTTCAGTCTGATGCCGTCTACACGGGTGAAACCTTAGGCACAGGTTCTACTTACGTGCTCAATTACAAGGCTCAAAGTTCGGTCATCTCGGCTTTATACTGGCTAAAATCGCAGAATGTAAGTATGAAATTGCTGGATGAAAAAGCAGTGGTTGGGATGGATACCCTCGAAGCAGGCTCGGTGGTGTTTAGCGGCTTGTCGGCTGATCAGGCTAAGCAGTTGACAGGTAAATATGGTCTGGATCTGACAAAGACCAGCAGTACTCCAGGCGTTAAACAGCATGACGTTACCTTACCGAAAGTAGCTATTTACCATAGCTGGTTCAACACTCAGGATGAAGGATGGGCTCGCTATGCCTTTGACCAGCAGGGAATTCCGTATACCTCCATCAGTAAAGATGCTTTGAAGGCAGGAGGCTTACGTCAGAAATTTGACGTCATCCTGATTCCACGGATGGGAGGTTCAACCAGCGATTTTATTCATGAAATAGATAAGAAATTTGGGCCTGTACCTTTTACAAAAACAGCTGAATATCCTTCACATGGTACACCTGACGCTACGGATGACATGACCGGTGGCCCTGGCTTTGAAGGAATTCAGCAGCTGAGCCTGTTTGTCGAACAGGGCGGAGTGTTAATCACGCTCGATAACTCTTCCAATAGCATAGCCGGCACCGGAATCACGCGTGATCTGGATCCTGTTCAGACGGGGGCACTCTATCACCCCGGTTCAATTGTAACGGTGAAAAAACGGAAGGCTACAACGCCCGTATTGTATGGATTTCCTGATACTTTCCCCATTTTTAAAGGATCAGGACCATTATTACAAACGAAAAAATACAACCGTGACATGATGCTGCTTCAGTATGGCACCAAACCACTGAAAGACGAAATTGAATACAAGGGCCCCATTATGGGCTTGCCAGATGCCAAAATTGAGCCTGAAAAGAAAACAATGAGTAAGGATGAACCTTATCTGGTTTCGGGTTTTGTTCGGAATGAACAGGCTATAATTGGCCACGGAACAGTATTCAACGTACCTGTGGGTCAGGGACATATTGTTGCTTTTACGTTTGATCCATTGCACCGGTATCAGAATCTGCACGATGCCTCAATGGTGTGGAATACATTGATTAACTGGAATTATCTGAAATAGAGAAGTTTCAGGATACAAGTTTGAGCAACGTACGGATTGCTCAAACTTGTTCTTATTTATAAATAGGCTAATGATCAGCCTTCTCAGCTTATGATGAAATTGGGGTTTTGTAAACCAGTTTAATACATAACCAAAATGAATATGATGAAGCGATTTACGCTTGTTAGTATATTAAGTCTGATGGGTTCACTGAGCTATGCTCAGCAGATTGACCAGACCTATAATCAGAAAATCAGGGAGTATACCACTGACCCCCGTTTTCTGCCTGCCTCGGTATTGAATTTACCGGATGACCCCAGGATTCCTTCTCCACGCAAATTCTTTGGTGACATTATTGGTACGCCAGGAATCATTCACCGGACGAAAGAAATCTATTCATATTACCAAAAGCTGGCCCAGAGTTCGTCTCTGATCACGGTTGAGCAGGTAGGAACAGCCGAAGAAGGCCGACCGATTCAGTTGGTAACTATTGCATCAGCCGAAACGCGTAAGCGATTGGCCCATTACAAAAATCAACTGGCTCTGCTGGCAGACCCTCGAAAGATTCCTTCCGGAGATGTCTCGAAAATTATTAAAGATTCAAAACCCGTTTATTATTTGAATGGTGGGTTACACGCCCCCGAAATGGGATCTCCCGAAATGTTGATGGAGCTGGCGTATCGGCTCATTACCAGTCAGGATGAATCGGTAAAAGCTATTCGGGATAATCTGATCATCTTGATTAATCCCGTTTCAGAACCAGATGGCTGGGACAAGCAGGCTGATTGGTATCATCGCTACACGAAGGCTCGTAAGGATTATGAGGATGGTTTCCCGCGGGTGCCTTACTGGGGGCGGTATGCATATCATGACAATAACCGGGATGGTATTCAGGTCACTCAGCAGTCGACCATTGCTACGTTTAAAAATTATTTTGAGTGGCATCCGACCATCATGCATGACCTGCACGAATCCGTTCCATTGCTGTACATTTCAACGGGTACGGGGCCTTATGGCGAATCGGTAGATCCTATTACCTATGGCGAATGGCAGGTATTGGCTAATCATGATATTACCTCAATGACTGCTCAAGGGCTCCCTGGTGTCTTTACCTGGGCTTTTTTTGATGGCTGGCATCCGGGATATAGTATTTGGGTAGCTAATAATCACAATTCAATTGGGCGGTTTTATGAAACCTTCGGCAATGCGGGAGCCAATACTTACGTGCGTGACCTGGCCGATCAGAAATATGCGGGTGATCCGGCCATTAGCAAAGAATGGTACCGTCCTTTGGGGATTACTGAAAAGATCAACTGGTCATTCCGTAATAACATTAACTACATGCAGGCGGCGGTGCTGGCTTCCTTATCTTATGCGGCTTCGAATGGGCAGCTACTATTGACCAATTTTTATCAGAAAGGCTTGAATAACATTAAAAAAGGTCAGGAAGAAACTATTAAAGCCTTCGTTGTTCCTGCCAAACAGAATGACCCTGCTATGGCTGCATATCTGGTAAATCAGCTTCGCAAGCAGGGGATTGAGGTACATATGGTTAACAGTGGGGCTAATCAGGGCGATTATGTGATTAAGTTGGATCAACCCTATCGGAATCTGGCGGTAACTTTACTCACTAAACAAAATTTTCCGAAAGAAGCCAAGTATCCTCCTTACGACGATATTGCCTGGACGCTTGGGTATCTATATGGACTGGATATTAAACCCCAGGAAACAGCGGCAACGGGTGATTTGAAACTGCTAACCGAAGATGTAAAATACACCGGTAAAATTTCGGGTACGGGGGCGGGTTATCTGCTAAACTATAAAGCTCAGAACAAC
Source organism: Siphonobacter sp. (assembly GCA_047605205.1). Taxonomy (GTDB): domain Bacteria; phylum Bacteroidota; class Bacteroidia; order Cytophagales; family Spirosomataceae; genus Siphonobacter. The sequence goes on along the minus strand of JASGGE010000023.1, from coordinate 23,825 downwards.
GTCTTACCTGCTTTATATTGGCTAAAACAACAGAATCCTCAGGCAGTGGTGAAGGTATTAGATGAGAAAACCATAACCGGTAATGATACCCTGGCAGCCGGTTCTATGGTATTTAATGGCCTTTCTGCCGATCAGGCCAGGCAATTAACGAGCCAGTTTGGCCTGGATTTGTTGACAGCCTCTGCCGCCCCATCTGGAAAACAGCATGAGGTATCTTTACCCAAAGTAGCTATTTATCATAGCTGGATGGATACCCAGGACGAAAGTTGGTCACGTTATACGTTTGAACAACGCGGTATACCCTATACGTCTATTAGTAAAGATGTGTTAAAGGAGGGTGACTTACGGAAGAAGTTCGACGTTATTCTCATTCCACGGATGCGAGGTACCAGTGTTGATTTTATTCATGAAATTGACCCAAAATTCGGCCCGCTGCCCTATACCAGGACCGCTGAATTTCCCTCTCATGGTGCTCCTGATGCAACGGATGACATGACCGGAGGCCCCGGTTTTGCCGGAGTCGATCAGCTAAAACGCTTTGTGGAAGAAGGCGGAGTAGTGATTACATTGGATAATGCATCAAGTATTATTGCCGGGACGGGTATCACCCGTGGTTTGGAGGTGGTTCCCAATACTACTGGCTTGTCGCATCCGGGTTCGGTAGTAATGGTTAAGGCCCGGAGTACTACCAGCCCGGTTTTGTACGGATTTCCGGTAACATTCCCGATTTTAAAAGGTAATGGTAGCTTATTAAAAGTCAGGAAACAGGACCGTGATATGATGCTCTTGCAATATGGTACGAAACCCCTAAAAGACGAAGTAGAATACAAAGGCCCTATTATGGGTCTGCCTGATCGGAAAGCGGAGCCTGAAAAGAAAGTAGCTCCAACGAAAGACGAACCTTATGTTTTATCTGGCTTAGTAAAAGGGGAGGAGTTAATCATTGGTCATGGAACCATTTTTAATATACCTCTAGGCCAGGGAAGAGTAGTAGCCTTTACATTCGATCCTCTGCATCGATTCCTCAATCACCACGATGCACCATTAGTCTGGAATACCCTTATTAACTGGAATAATTTAAAGTAATAGATTAGAAATGCATGCATTGCCTGGCGACCAATTTTTGGGGCCAGGCATTTTTGTAATGATTATTTTAGGAAAAGCCCGTTTAAATAGAACCAATGTCACTCATCAGGACAAAGTTGGCTACCTGACAATGAGCGTATTGTTTTAAGTTAATGAATTAAAGAAGCTTAGAAAAACAGTATATAATGACAGAAAAATATACTGCCAGGTAACGGTCACCGGGCTATTAATAACCCGGTGACGGAGGGAAGATGGGAAAAACTATACCAAAGCGGTATCGTAGGTAGTGGCAATTTCCTGCACAATTTCCTCTACTTCCGCAAAGGTATCGGCTTGTACAAGCCTATTTCGAAACGATTTAGCCCCTTCCATTCCTTTGAAGTAACTGGCGTAGTGCCTACGCATTTCCAGAACGCCTAATTTTTCTCCTTTCCAGCGAACGGAAAAGCCTAGATGTTGCAGACAGACAGCCACTCGGTCAGCAAGAGTAGGCGGGGGAAGCTTTTCGCCGGTTTTAAGGAAATGTTTAATTTCATTGAAAATCCAGGGATAACCAATACTCGCCCGGCCAATCATGATTCCGTCAACGCCATACGTATTTTTGTATTCAAGAGCCTTTTCCGGAGAATCAATATCACCATTACCAAAAATAGGAATGGTAATACGTGAATTTTCCTTGATTTTACCAATCAAAGCCCAGTCAGCATTGCCTTTATACATCTGTACCCGTGTTCGCCCATGAACAGTAAGTGCCTGAATGCCAATATCCTGTAAACGCTCGGCTACTTCTTCAATATTTTTGGATGAGTCATCCCAACCTAAACGCGTTTTAACAGTTACGGGTAAAGGAGTGGCCTTCACGACGGCTTCCGTCATTTTTACCATTTTAGGAATGTCCTGCAAGAGAGCTGCTCCTGCTCCGCGGCAGGCTACCTGCTTAACCGGGCAACCGTAGTTAATGTCAATCAAATCAGGTGAAACAGCGGTGGCAATTTTGGCACATTCAGCCATGGTATCAATATCTGAGCCAAATAATTGAATACCAATGGGGCGTTCATACTCGAAAATATCCAGCTTTTGCCGACTTTTGGCAGCATCACGAATTAGCCCTTCGCTGGAAACGAATTCGGTATACATCAGATCAGCACCACCGGCCTTACAAACAGCCCGGAATGGTGGGTCACTGACATCTTCCATCGGAGCTAATAAAAGCGGAAAGTCACCTAACTCGATATCTTTAATCTTGACCATATTAATGAAGACCGATAAAAGTATCGGACATTTACTGGATTGAGTTCTATTTTTGAAGTCTGAACGGAATCCGTTCAAACTGTACAAATTTACGTTGAAATGATCAAAACAACTGGTCGCCGGGCATTATCACCTTTGGCAAGTATGTTAATATTGGCTGGTCTGGTACTCTTTTTCGGAGCTCTGTTACAAATGCTAATTGCTTTTCCGTTGGGGCAATTACTAACCGGAGGCAATATAACAGGCAATGATTTTTTAATGCATCCGGAAGAATACCCAAATGGCTGGCTGGCCACTATGTTAAACCAGGGAATCGCGTCTTTTTCGGCTTACATAGTTGCTCCGATGATATTTTGGTACTGGATTGGCAATCAGAACGTTATTTTTGCCGAAAAAAGTTCGCTTGATCCTATTGTTTGGACACTTGTACTGGTTTTGGTAATTGTTTATATCCCGTTTAATAGCCTGATTTATGAGTGGAATCAACGCCTGCCTGTACCTGAATGGATGAGTAACTCGGAAGAACGCCTTGATAAACTCACCAAGTTTCTGACCAACTTTACCAGCTTCGGTCAGTTTATGCTGGGGATGCTAGTGGTTGGGGTCATTCCGGCAATTGGCGAGGAATTCTTATTTCGAGGTACAGTGCAAAAACTTTTTGAACGCTGGTGGGGAAACCCTCACCTGGCGATTTGGTTAGCCGCAGCTATTTTCAGTGCAATTCACGTACAGTTTCTCGGTTTTTTTCCACGGATGTTATTGGGAGCATTATTCGGTTATCTTTACGTATGGACACGAAACCTGTGGGTACCCATCTGGGCTCATTTTGTGAATAACGGATTTATGGTTATTATGATGTACCTGAGAAATCAGAAAATGATTGACATTGATATCGAAGACAATACGGTAATACCCTTACCCGGAGCCATACTCTCTATGGGCTTGAGCGTTGGGCTGATGTGGCTTATTCACAAACGTTCCGTTTCAGAAGTAAACTAGTATCCCCCATTCACATACCTTAAACAATTAGTATCCTTGGAAGGTTGGGTCAAAGTATACGAATCACTACTGCCCTGGCGGGTTGAACTTATCCGCGGTTACCTGGCTGATGAATATCAGATTCAGGGAGTAATTGTCAGTAAGCAGGATCGATCTTATCTTTTTGGCCATAGTGAACTTCACGTTCCCGTTCAAGACGCAGCCTTTGCCGAATTAGTTATTCCTTATGAAGAAACGAATACAGACGAGACTGAGTAGTTACTCTAACCTCGGGCAGCGGGTTATTGCTGCCATTTTTGGAGCTGGGTTAATTATCTTTTGCCTTTATTGGAACGAATGGGCCTACATTATTCTCTTCTCGGTTATATCAGGGTTAAGTCAGCTGGAGTTTTACCGTTTAGTGGGGATGGATGACATCGCTCCATTGAAATATTATGGTACGGGCGTAGGCGTATTTATCAATATTCTGACTTTCCTGATTGAAAAACATTACCTGCATGCAGAGCTATACTTTTTACTCTCACCGCTTCTAACCCTGATTTTCTTCATTAAGCTTTATAAGAAAGAAGCCAAACCCTTTACCAATATTGCCTATACCTTTCTGGGAATTATTTATGTTTCGTTGCCTTTTGCATTAATTACAGTTATTGCTTTGATAGGAGGGAACTATAGTTATCAGCGAGTATTGGGCTGTTTATTTTTATTATGGGCGAGTGATTCCGGAGCTTATTTTGCTGGAACCAGGTTTGGACGAACCAAATTATTTGAACGGGTGTCGCCGAAAAAATCCTGGGAAGGAAGTTTTGGAGGGGCAATTACGGCCATGATTGTCGCCTACATTCTTTCGCAATACTTCACCGATTTAAGCGGATGGCAATGGTACTGGGTGGCAGGGGTTATTGTAGTTGCCGGAACCTATGGGGATCTCGTTGAATCGTTATTTAAACGTAGTATTGATATTAAAGATTCAGGTTCGGTCATTCCTGGTCACGGTGGTTTTCTGGATCGTTTCGATGGCTTATTGCTTTCTGCACCGTTCATTGTAACTTTTTTAAAGGTGTTTTAAATGAACCTTGAAGCAGCCCTAATGCAAGAAAACAGTGTAGCTCAAACCAGACGCATTGTGCAGTATATTGGGGCCGATACCGACCGGTTTGCCGTTCTTTTTAACCTGTTTCTAAACGGAGAATACCGAATAATTCAGCGGGCTAGCCGGGTTTTAGATCTTGTAGTTGAGCAGTATCCTTTCTTATTAACACCTTATTTCCCCTTATTTCTGGCCGCAATGCGTAAACCCGAGCTTCCCGCTGCCGTTCGCCGCAATGCCGTCCGTCTTCTTCAGTTTATTGATCTACCAAAGGACTACCACGGCGAAATTACCGAAGTATGTTTCCAATACCTGCACGATTCTATGCAAGCTCCGGCTATTAAAGCCTTTTCATTAACTGTTTTGCACCGAATGGTTACTTATTATCCTGAATTGAAAGTTGAGTTACAAACTCTGTTGGAAGATCGGTTGCCTTATGAAAGCCCGGCATTCCGCTCTCGGGGAAAGAAAATACTAAAGGCTCTTCGGCATAACCAGGCCTGAGCCAAGTTTACCAGAAGCTAACTTAACCCCGCCCTTCAAATTACCGGTTTTATCTATTTATTTTCCCGCTAGTCCTAAATTTTTGCCTTCTTCAACAAGTTCTGATCTATCTTCGGTAAAAAGTAGTATACATGGTGTATACGCTAAATCATGGCGGAAAAGGAAAAAATATATTGGATTTTTCAGTTGATCGGCTGGCCCCTTTGGCTCTCTAATGATCTGCTTACCTATTCCCTTGAATATGATACAGAGAACTGGCTGCTGGTGCTTAATTATGTGGTCAATATCGTTCTCTGTATTTTTCTGACCCATCAATACCGTCGGTGGGTAAAAAAACAAAACTGGGATCCCACGGATTATAAAAAAGGTCTTGTTCGAATTGCTATGACTGCCTTAGTGCTGGCCTGTGTCATGACGATTTTCAACGTACCATTCGATTTATTTACTGTCGATGCCGTTGCTCAGGAAGGGCATATCTTAAGTTTTCTGTTTTTCTGGGGAAAACCCATGCTGATCTGGTTGCTGTTTTATCACATTTTCCAGTATCTGGAAAGTGCACGAAAAATTGCAGTAGAGAAAGTTAAGCTGGAATCCTTAGCGAAAGAAACAGAAGCAAAGGTATTACGAGCTCAGTTGAATCCACACTTCATGTTTAATGCTCTGAATAGTATTCGGGCCTTAATTCTGGAAGATCCTGACCGGGCTCAGAAAGGTATTACACAATTATCTAATATACTCAGAAGTAGCCTTTTAGCGGATCGACGGCAGACGGTTACCCTGGGAGAGGAAATGCGGACGGTAGATGATTATCTGGCTCTGGAAAAAATCCGTTACGAAGAGCGTTTGGAAGTACGCCGAAACGTGTATCCCGATACAGCTAACTGCCTGGTGCCTCCGATGATGTTACAGACATTAGTGGAGAATGCCATCAAACATGGTGTTTCTAAACCCATTAAGGGAGGGTTTGTGAGCATCGAAGCCCGTTTGCAACAAAACAAGCTGGACATTTGCATCAGCAATACGGGCGTTTTGCAGGATACCGAATCAGGTGGTTTTGGTTTAAAAAATACCGAACGCCGGCTGAAACTACTTTTTGGGGAAGGTGCCGAATTTAAGATTTACCAGTCAGCCAAAGACGTCGTTTGTGCGGAGGTGGTAATCCCCATGCAAAATCCAAAACCCATCGGAAACCCCGTAGCAATGAAGGTTTAAAAGAGTTGTTCAATTCCTGGATAAATAGGAAAGGAATCGCCTAGTCTGCAAATGGAAGGGTTATTGGGTAATTTCTACTATAATAAACGGACATTCTTCAGCATACTAATCAGATTCAGCGATCTATATTTTTAGTTAAAAGCACTAAACCGATAAACTGTCCATTTAAAATCGACAACATTTCAATCTAACATGAAAGCACTAATTGTAGAAGACGAGCGACTGGCTCGTAATGAACTGAAACGGCTACTGGATAACTTCCCTAAAGTACATATCGTTGGCGAAGCAGCCAATGCCGATGAGGCTATTCAGCTAATTGATGAACTCAAACCTGAATTATTATTTCTGGATATTCAAATGCCCGGTAAAAATGGCTTTGAATTACTGCAAAGCCTGGAAGGAGATGTTCCTGAAGTGATTTTTACAACGGCTTATGACGAATACGCTATCAAGGCATTCGAGCAAAACGCCCTTGACTATCTGCTCAAGCCCATTGAGCTGTCACGGTTAACTGAGGCCGTTCAGCGGGCGGAAGAAGAAATTCATCACAATGAACTGAGCCAGCAGGGAAAAGCGGATGGTACAACGAAATTGCTTACTGAAAACGATCAGATTTTTATCAAAGACGGTGAAAAATGCTGGTTCGTTAAATTAGGCAAAGTACGTCTTTTTGAAAGTATGGGTAACTACGTTCGTCTGCATTTTGATGATCAGAAACCACTGGTTCTGAAATCGCTTAATGCTTTGGAAGAACGTCTGGACAGCAAAACCTATTTCCGTGCCAACCGGAAGCATATTATCAATCTGAACTTCATTGATAAAATAGAACCCTGGTTTTCGGGTGGTTTGCTGGTAACCTTGCGGGTTGCGAGTGATAAACCTGAAAAAGTAGAAATTTCACGCCGTCAGGCCATTCGATTTAAAGAATTATTGAGTCTTTAGGGTATGAATTCGGGAAGTTTTAACTTCTCAGTTTGTACGGAATACGAAAATGTGTCGTTCTCTGACAGGACGACACGCTGTCTTTATGAATATTACTACCTCTACCTACGGTTCTTATCAATCGTACATTCTTCAAAACCCCACCACGGGCGATGAAGTACATATTCTTCCTGAACTGGGGGGGATCATCCGTCAGTTAACGTTAACGAAAGACGGTCAGCCACTTACGGTTATTGACACGCCGGAAAATCCAGAAGAATTTGGCAATAATCCTGACTATGCCAGTGCCTTTCTGTTTCCCTGGCCAAGCCGATTAAATAATGGCAGGTATGAATACAAAGGCAAGGCATATCAATTACCCATCAACGAACCTGCCACTAAGGGGGCTATTCATGGAATTGTTCATCATGCCGTGTTTAAGGTAGTGGAGACTTGGGCAGATGGTGCCGTAGCGGGCATTTTGTTACGATACGATCAGGATGGTTCGTATCCAGGCTATCCGTTTCCGTTTCGTTTTGAAATCCGGTATGAACTGCTGTCTTCTGGTAAACTTGCTATTATGCCGAAGGCCATCAATACAGGAGCTGAAATAATGCCAGTGGCTTTAGGATGGCATCCGTATTTCCAGTTACCGGGGGGCACCGTGGACGACTGGACAATTTATTTCCCGGCAGAAGAGCAGATTTTACTGGACGCAGAATTTATGATGCCGGTGGGTACGGTGCCGTTTGAAGCACAGGAAGGCTATAAACTGAAAAATCGTACGCTGGACGCCATCTATAAACTGGATGATTCGGGTTATCTAACCCGATTGGTCTCGCCAATCCAGAATGTTACGCTTAACCTGGAGTATACAAGAGGCGAAGGAAAAGTGAATTATCAGGTAGTTTTTACCTTTCCTGATCGCAAACGGGTAGCCATGGAACCCCTAACCGCCAATGTGAATGCTTTTAATAACGGCGAAGGCTTATATGAATTACAACCCGAAGAGATTTATCAGATGAGTTATCAGCTTTATTTGAGTTAGGTTCTCACATTACTAATAAAAGAAGTCCCGAACCAAATTATGGTTCGGGACTTCTTTGTTAATAACAAAAATTAATTAAAACTATATCTTATACTTAACTGTACCTGATAAACGTCATCAATTGTAACTGATTTTACAAATGAGTCTTGCAGAAGAACAGTATTACCATTTATTACCTGCGTATTCATACGGTAGGTAGGTACACCAGCGGAAGTCACACTAGTTAATACCAGCGGAGCCGAAGCAGGAGAATTAATAGAAAGAGCAGCAGTTCTATTATTACCAACTCCCCAGTTATGGTTAAGCATGTTTCCTACATTGTAAATATCCGCACGCAATGTAAGCGTATTACGTTTTCCATTCTTCATTTTCAGGTAGAAATCCTGGATAACAGCAAAATCGAAACGGGTTAACCAGGGCATGGCACCACCATTACGCTCTGAATACATGCCCCGGCGTGTCTTGAGGTAGCTGTTGTTGTTAATGTATGTTTCAAAAGCGGCTTGCTGCTGCTCTGGTGTATAAGTTACGCCGTTCACGGTAAAAGAAGTGAAGGTTAACTCAGAAGCTGATTTTGGAATGTATAATAGATCATTTGTCTGGCCATCACCATTCATGTCACTGCTATATACATAAGACAGTTTCGAACCACTAGCTGAGGTTCCACCTAAAGTAAACATCGTCGAGCCGCCGAAGTTGCCACCATAGTTCAGCCGGTAGCTCAGATAACCTACAAAGCGATTACGTAAGTCATTATTCGACCAGCCTAAATCGAGATAGTTTACCCCATTGATAGAAGGAGTGGTGGCATCTACGGTACTGCCTACACTTGAAAGGTCTTTCGCCCGTCCATAAGTATATCCTAACATCGCACCAAAACCTTTTGTCATTGGTTTCTCTAGTTTAAATGTATAGGTTGCCGAATAACCTTTATCATTATTACTCAACATGTAGGCATTATTCACCTGCGAGTTAATGTAATATGAATTAGACGAAGAAATGCTTCTTGGATACCGTGAACGGGTATCCGGACCGGTGAAGTTAGTAACTGATGGCTTCAGGTTGGCATCGAAGTACTGAAGAGCATTATAGTTTTTATTAAAGACAACTTCGGCAGTAGCAACCAGGCCCCAGAATGGTAATTTCTGGTCAATGGCCAGATTCGATTTCCAGATTTGTGGGAAACGCAAATTAGGGTCGTTCGCATTGATATTATAACCAGTGATTTGGGTGATATCAGTAGTCGCTGGTGTATATACACTAGGATCCAGGGTAAAAGGATAAGCATTGGCATCGGCACCATTTTTAGTAATTAGCCCAATATTTACACCGTTGTTACCTAACTGGTTGGAAATTAGTACGTACGGAATGCGGCTCAGGAACAAACCAGTTCCGCCACGAACCTGCGTGGATTTATCACCTTTTACATCCCAGTTAAAACCTAAACGAGGAGAAATGTATGCCTTTGAACTAGGGAAACTACCCGTATTGATTTTGTAATCAGCACCGGATGGATCTTTGAAGGTCAGACCAGCAACAACTGGATTATAATAGTCAGCCGAAGTATTGCCAATGCTTACAATATCTCCGCGAAGACCAAGAGTTACCTTGAAATTATTGGTAGCCTGGAATTCGTCCTGAGCATAAGCACTGTAGGTTGATACTTTCAGCGTTTGCCAGGGAAGAGCACCCTCAGGTAGCAATGAATAACGGTAATTGAAACGGGCAATGTTAACTGGTGAAACCGTCAGATTAGGATCTGCCAGGTAGGCTAATGCAGCCGTTTTGAAATCGGCAATGGAGTTGAAAGTCCATACCCCATTTGATGCATAGAAAAACAGGTTATTCGACTTGAAGTACTCATAAGCCGCCCCGAAAGTAAGGGTGTGCTTGCCGGCATAATACGTTAAGTTATCCGTCAGATTAAAGGTAGAGTAATCCAGGCGGTTATTCGGGGTGAACGGATCAAAGCCAATGGTGGTATAGGTTGTTGTCCCCGTAGTGGTTGCGGTACCATCCAGAATGTCGATGGTTGGGAAAATGCCAGTTCTATATTTCCGGTCTTCAATCTGTTTGTTATACGTACCAATCAGGTTATTTGACAGTTTTGAGCTAATTGTAGAGTTCCATTCTGCTACGAATGAACGGGTATTGTCCATAATCTTGTAACCCGTATTTTGTGCAGAAAGAGCACTAGACAAGTTATTACGGCTACCGTACCCGGCAGTACCGCTACTGTTACTATTGCTAATGACCTGGTCTGATTCTGAATTGTGGTGTGAGTATCGAAGCGTAATTTTATTCCTGTCGTTTAAGTTATAGTCTAAACGAATCAGAAATTTCTTACTAGCAATTTCATTGTTGTACTGGTCAATAGCTCCAATGTCATAATTGAAATTTTCTTTCATAAACTGACTCAGATCTTCCAGATCAGCCGCTGTAGTACGAGCTACGTTCGTACCTGACTGATTGCGGTTAGCAACATAATCCAGAGCAGGTGCCGTACGATTTACCATTTCACCGTTCAGGAAAAAGAACAGTTTATTCTTGATAATGGGGCCACCCACGCGGAAACCGAAAGTCTTTTCATTGAATTTGAGGTTATCAGGAAGTTTGCCATCATCAGCTGTTTTCTTCCCAATAAGACCATCGTTTTTGAAATAATGGTAAACCGAACCTGACACATCATTGGTGCCTGAGCGTGTTACGGCATTAATACCAGCACCCGCAAAACCAGACTGACGGATATCAAAAGGAGCAATATTCAGCTGAACTTCTTCGATGGCGTCTAGTGAAATGGCTGTTGTGCCGGTTCTACCACCCGCGGCAGCATCTGAACCCAAACCAAAACCGTTGTTGAATACCGAGCCGTCAATGGTGAAGTTATTGAAACGACTATCCTGCCCGGCAAACGAACGCCCATTTCCATAGGCATTGTACTTCGTGATGTCATTCAGTGTACGGCCAATGGTAGGAAGGCTATTGACGGTTTCACGGCCAAACGTTGTAGAAGCACCCGTTCGGTTTGAAGAAAAAATGTCATTGCGGTTTCCGGAAATCACTACTTCTGAAAGCTGCTGGGAATCGTCAGAGAGCGTTAGGTTCACATTGGCGGCGGTACCCAAGTTGGTATAAATCCCTTCTTCAACTTTGTCTTTATAACCAATGAATGAAACGGTAATGGTGTAAGGACCCCCTACACGTACACCGGGAAGGGTATATCGACCGGCGTTGTTAGTTACGGCCCCATAACGGGTGCCAGAAGGGGTGTGAATGGCAACGACTGATGCTCCGGGAAGACCCTGACCTTGTGTGTCAGTAATAAAGCCGTTAATAACAGAAGAAGTGACCTGGCTATGTGCAGTTTGAAAACAACACAAAAGGGCAACAAAAAGTACTAACAAGGAAAGACCTTTCCTTGAGTTGAGTAAATGTTTTTTCACAATGATGATTTGGTTTTAATGAGACAAAAGACACTCAAAAAATCACTACAAGTTACGGAGGAATGCTGAATGAAATAACTTAGTCAATAAAAAAAACTGCTGGTACTTTTGGGTACCAGCAGTTTTTTTAAGTTATTCTTACTTAGTAATTCTAATTAGAAAGAATAACGGGCACCAATTTGGGCATTCCAACGTGAGGTGAAATCAGCAACTGAATAGGGTCTATACGTATCGTTGATTTTCGTCATGTTGTTAATGTTAAACTGGAAAGCAGGTTTTGCTGCTGTTGGCGTGAGTGCTACGCCATCCTGTGTCTGGCTACCCGAAGACACAACCGTGAACAAGGAAGTAGAAGCAGTATACAGACCGTCACCGCTGGTGCTGGTTGCATAAGAACGGCCCCAGTCTTTGTTTAACATGTTACCGATGTTCAACACATCAAAGAACACTTGCAGCTTGTTACGGCCAACAATGAAGTTTTGAGCGATACGAAGATCGAAGTGATTTTCGAATGGCATTTTATCTCCGTTACGGGATGTATTCTTGCCAGCGTGATCTTTCAGGTATGAATTTGCATTCATGAACGATTGGAAGTTAGCCCATTGTTCGGAAGCAGTAGCACCGTTGGTAATGTCTACGAAGTTAGCTTCTGACAAGCTGGTTGGTACGTATACCAGAGCTGTTGCACCAGAAGAGCTACCATAATCACCTAAAATGTTACTTCCATAAACATATGAGAACCGTTGACCTGACTGACCAGTGTAAATCAGTGTAAAGCTGGTTGAGAAGTTTTTCGCGTATTTAAATTCTTTTGTCAGGAAACCTACAAAACGTGAGCCCATGTTGTAGTTGGAAATAGCTAAATCAGGATGATTTAATCCATTAATAACCAGAGGACTACGCCAGTTGGAAAGAGCTACTGAAGAAGTTAAATCGTTAAGTGATTTAGCACGACCATAACTGTAGGCAATCGAACCAGACCAGCCTTTACTTGCTGGCTTCTGGATTTGGGCCGTTAAGTTGTAAGAGAACCCCTGGTTGGTATTGGTCAATTTAAGAACCTGCGTATATGAAGTATTTAGGGTTGTGCTCCAGTAAGGGCGACTAGTAGGGCCAATTGCTACAGTTGATTCGCCGTTTTCGCTAAGATTCAGGTTCGTGTAATTGGCGTTGTTAAGTGTTTTGGTAAAGATACCTTCTACAGTACCAATCAATCCCCAAACGTTTAACTTCTGATCAACGGCGAGATTTGCCCGGAATACCTGTGGGAATTTGAAGTTTTTATCAATAACGTTGATAACGGTTGTACTACTTGATGATGAAGGAATATATGCTCCCAAATGAGCGTCACTCGGATCATAGTTAAACGTCACCCCAGCTGCTGTTACTGCCGATGCACTGGATAGAGAATAAGATTTTGAAGCGACACCTGTATTACTTATTTGGTTGGAAATCCAGACAAAAGGAACACGACCCGTAAAGATACCGGCACCACCGCGTAATTGTGTAGATGCATCACCTTTCACATCCCAGTTGAAACCAATCCGTGGAGAGGCAAGAATGCGGCTTTTAGGCATTTGGTTAGTTTTTACACCGTATGATTCAAATGCAGTATTGAATGCCGTATTTTCAGCAGGTTTGTTGAAGAATACGGGAATATCTAAACGTAAACCATACGTAAGTTTGATGCGGTTGTTTACAGACCAAATGTCCTGACCGTATACACTAAACTGAGCAGCGTGTAAATTAGCAGGAGCCTTATCATTTACATCCGAACTGGTTGAATAACCAACACTATAACTGGTCAGGCCAGTATTGCTCATAAAATTGGAAATGTTGCTGGAACTAGTTGTGCTGCTGGTTCCATAAGTATACGAGCCATAATACCCTTGTAAGAATAAGTTTTTGCTATTGAAAAACTCATTGTTCGTACCGAATGTCAGCGTGTGGTTACCCTTATATAAGGTGAAGTTATCGGTAATTGTAAACACATCCTGATCCAGACCGTTAACTGCAGAAGAGTAATCAGAACCAATGTTATATGAAATTGTGGCGGCCTGGTCTGTGTTATAGTTGTAGATCGTTAAATTTGGGAAAGCACTGGTAGTACGCGAATCGCGGATTGCACTGTAAGTTAAACGCAATACGTTTGAAGCTTTTGCCGAGAATGTACTGTTTAACTCTAATACGGCTGAGTTATTCTTATCGGAGAAACCGTAACCAGAGTTAGAGAAGATGGCTGAAGTAGCACTACGGCTTAGGTTATCCAGAGTACCATTAACATGGTTGAAACGTAAAGCTAAGCGGTGTTTGTTGTTGATGTTCCAGTCTAAACGAGCAAATACCGAAGTAGATTGGTTATCGTTATTGATCGCACCATAGGTACCAGGATCGTATTGATAATTCTCAATCAGGAAGTTTCTGAGGGTTTCCAGAGCAGAAACATCCACTTTAGAACCTGAACCTGATAAGGTAGGGTCATAAGCAAGTGGAGTAGACTTCTTGAAACGTTCTACGTTGGCAAAGAAGAACAGTTTGTTCTTAATGATCGGGCCACCCAAGCTAATACCATATGTACTGTTGGTGAAGTTACCGTAAGAATTCCGAGTGATCGTCTCGTTATACTTGGGGCTCTTACCTACAAAGTTCTGGTTCTGAGTCTGGCCATATACTGCTCCGTGGAAGGTGTTCGTGCCGCTTTTCGTAACGGCGTTGATACCACCACCCGTGAAACCACCTTGCGTAATGTCATAAGGAGACATTACAATTTGCATTTCCTGGATGGACTCAATCGAAATGGGGTTAATATTTGCCTGACCACCGTTTGTACCGGAAGAACTCAAACCGAAGCCGTCGTTTGCATTCGCACCATCAACCGTAAATTGATTATAACGGTTATTCTGACCACCGAATGAAATACCAGCATTGTTACCACTCGATGCACTATTACCCACTTTGGCTTGAGGCATTAAACGGGCAAAATCCTGGACACTACGACTGATCGTAGGAACACCCTGCATTAACTGAGGGGAAACAAAGGTAGAAGTTCCGTTACGGGTAGAAGAAATAACACTGCCATTTCCGGCAGTAATGGTCACTTCTTTCAGCGTATTTGCAGCATCCTGGAGGGTAATGTTCAGGGTAAGGGGAGTCCCTAAAGTAACGGTGACTTCACTTAATTTTTCAGTTGAAAACCCAACATAACTTACGGTAATCGTGTAAGGACCACCTACACGAAGGTTAGGCAAGGTGTATTGTCCACTTACTGAAGTAATCGTAGCATAGTTAGATCCGGTAGGTTCGTGAATTGCCTGGATGGTAGCTCCTGGCAAAGCTTCACCTTTAGAATCAGTTACTCGCCCTACAATAGCTGAGGTTGTAACCTGGGCACTCGCTGAACCAGCTAGTATGGCCACAAGAACCCAAACCAGCCAAAGAGCTTTAGTTTGTAGAAGTGTAAACTTCATAGTCATAAAATTGATTGGATTAGTTAAAATTGGAGTTAAGGCAGTAATTGCTCGTTAGATTTATATTGCAAATTAAAGCATGATTTCGCTTTCTAACAACCTAGTTATCAAGTGTAGTAATAGGGAAATGATATACTAATGCCCTGATATATAGGAATTTCACAGGTTAATATTGAAATATGGCAATTTTTATAATATTAAATAATTGTTAAGTTACATAGGAAGAAGATTGAGGGGGATTATTGTATTTTTTAAATATAAGCACTTTTTGTTGGCGTTTGTGCCTCTTTGTATCGATTATGAGGGTAGAAACATAGTTTATCATGAAAATTCAGAGATTGTTATGTAGGTTTTGCTGAAGAAAGATATGGTCTGAAAAATTATGAAAAAAATATTAGTTCTTGCTGGCGGCTCAGTAAAAGGAGCCTTTCAGGCTGGTGCAATTAAAGCAACTTTTGAATCTGGATTCAGACCCGATGCCGTTTATGGAATTTCAGCCGGAGCCATGAACGCTACATTCCTGGTAAATGAACTAGGAAAACTATCCCTGCATAAGGGTGAGCCGGAATATCATCAGGCAGCTGAGCAATTGTGTGAATTTTGGAAATGCCGGATTAATACGCCCGATAGCCTGGCGTATCGCCGTGGGACGTACGAGTTAGGAATGAGTGCGTTTCGGCGGAATTTCGAAGGACTATTAGATACAACTCCGTTACGAGAGTTGCTTTATGAAACGGTATCCATTGAAAATCTTCAAAACGCTGGCGTGGGCTTGAAAGTAGGTGCTGTTGACGTAATGGATGGGCGAATTGTCTATGCAGACCCTTACTTTCCTCATTTTTTCGATTATGTTTTAGCGAGTAGTGCAATTCCTATTCTAATGCCTGTCGTTAAAATTGGGAATAATGATAAACTCCCGTATCTGGACGGCGGCTTACGCGAGGTAGCACCCATTCGGAGAGCCATTCTGGACGGAGCGGAAGAAATTATTTGCATTGCCTGCCACCCCAAAGAAATGGATGGCCAGGCTTTTGAATATGGAAATCTACTGGCTTTAGTAGACCGGGTAATGGATATTGCTGTTAATGAAACGCTTAATAATGATCTCGACTGGGCACAGCTTATAAATGATATGGCTCCGAAAGATGGAACGCCTATTCAATACGGCCCCCTGAAGGGTAAACGGCGTATGAAACTGACGATTATACGGCCACAGGCTCCTCTTGCGGTAGACATTCAAAACTTTACTGCTGAAGATATTGGGCGTCTCATTATAGTCGGATATCAGCGGGGAAAAGAAATTTTAAGTGGTGAAGGTATGTTAATCTGACGGATTCCGGAGGAAACGTGCGTACTCCTGCAGGACTTTGTATCTTTGTATTTTGTTCATCAGTACCCCATTCCAGTGATTTGAATATGGCTATGAAAAGAATATATTTAGACAATGCAGCAACTACCCCGTTAGAACCAGCGGTGATAGAAGAAATGCTTCCCTTCATGCTGGAGCAGTTTGGGAATCCCTCGTCCATTCACGGTCACGGGCGTATTGTACGTTCGGCTGTTGAACGAGCCCGCAAGAAAATTGCTGATTTGCTGAATACATCTCCTTCTGAGCTATTTTTTACTTCTGGTGGTACTGAAGCGGACAATACGGTACTGAGAAATACGGTGCAGGCCGCCGGAGTAAAACATATTATCACCTCTCCTTTAGAACATCATGCTATATTACATACCGCTGAAGCTCTTGAAAAACAGGGGCTAGTGCATGTTTCATTCGTAAATCTGGATGAAAAAGGTCGGGTAGATCTTGCTCATCTGGAAAGTTTGCTGGCAGCTCATCCAAACACACTGATTTCATTAATGCACGGCAATAATGAAATTGCCAACTTATTGGATCTGGAAAAAGTAGGTGAATTAGCAACGGCTTATAACGCACTATTTCATTCTGATACAGTCCAGACGATGGGGCATTACCAGCACGATCTCCAAAAATTGAAAGTTGATTTCATCGTCGGAGCAGCCCACAAATTCCACGGCCCTAAAGGTATCGGCTTCCTGTACACACGGGCAGGGAACCAAATTCCGCCTTTCATTTATGGGGGAGCTCAGGAACGTAACATGCGGGGTGGAACTGAAAACGTGTATGGAATCGTAGGCTTGGCTAAAGCTCTTGAAATAGCTTATTCCGACATGGGCGAACATCAGCGATATATCAAAACGTTGAAAAGTCGTATGATTGAACGCTTAAAAGAAGCGATTCCGGATGTTCGTTTTAATGGAGAATCAGAAAATGTAGAAGGAAGTCTATACACGGTGCTAAGCGTAAATTTCCCCCCCAGTGCAGATAGTGAAATGTTATTGTTCAATCTTGATATTGAAGGAATTTCGGCCTCGGGTGGGTCTGCCTGTAGCAGTGGCTCGGATGTGGGGTCACACGTGCTGGCGGCTTTAAAAACAGACCCATCACGGCCTTCCGTTCGTTTTTCGTTTTCCAAATACAATACACCCGAAGAAATAGATACGGTAGTTGAGAAATTAGCCAGTATCATTGGAGTTACAACAGTATAGAAAAGCATTTTAAGGTTACCCAAAGGATGAGCCAGGAGGCTCATCCTTATTTTTTTGATTCCATCGCCAAAGAATCTGTGGTTTTTTAACGAAATACTATTTCCATATTAATTGATAGAAGTAAAAAGTTCTTTTCTGCTCGATAAAAGCTTAAATTCCAAAATGTCTCCAGAATTGAGGTGGTTCCTTTGATAAACCAATTGGGTTAGTCTTCCCCCATTGGGTTCAATTCATGCGTTTTTTCTTTACTAAGACCTACTTGATGATCGCAATAAGCTGGATGAGTTATTCCAGCGGCTACGGACAAGTACAATCTCTTCGCCAGATTCTGGAGCAAAGTACTACGCAGTTTCCTTTTCTGAAAGCCAGGCAGGCCGAAGTCCGGAGTGCCCAGCAACGCCAGCGGGCTGTGGAAACGGACCGCCTCCCCATAGTGATGGTTCAGGACCAATATACGTATTCAACCAATAACAGCCTGGCAGGTTCTACGTTCAATAGTGATGCAACGCCGGTTTCCATTTCAGGTGGTGTACGTCCTGATAATATTTACGAGGGCGTGTTTGGGAGCTTTACATCCGTCACAGCCGAATGGCGGGTTATTAATTTTGGTCGCGTAAAATCCAGTATTAAGGCTGCCAAAGCAGATGTACAAAGAAGCCAGGAAGATTACCAGAATGAGCTTTTTCAGCATCAGATTCGGGTAACCGACTCTTACCTGACGTTATTAATCAATCAGAAGCTGGTTCAGTTGCAAAACCAGAACCTGGAGCGGGCTATTACCTTCAAAAAAGTAGTTGACTCAGGCGTGAAATCAGGTATGCGGGCAGGGGTTGATAGTGCACTTGCCACTGCGGAAGTGTCACGAGCTCAGTTACTACTGCTTGAAAGCCAGCAAAAAGAACAAATTCAACGCTTGCGTTTATCCGAATTAACGGGGGTTGTTCGGGATAATTTACAGGTGGATAGTTTACGTTTCTATACGGCCTTACCTACGTCTCCATCTGCCACAGATAGTCTTTCCTTTAATCACCCTACGTTACGGTTCTATCGCAGCCAGGTTGATTGGTCAGCCGCTCGTAGTCAGGCCTTAAGTCGGGCATACTGGCCAACCATTGCGGTGGTAGGAGCAGGCTGGGCCCGTGGTTCGGGGGTGCTGAATGATGGTGACGTTTACCGGACTGATTTTGCCAGCGGTGTTAAGTATCAGGTTGCTAACTATCTGGTTGGCCTGTCTGCCCGCTGGAATGTAACCAATGTGTTTAAACAACGCAATGAATACCACGCCGAAGTAGCTCAGGCCGAACGCTTCCAGCACCTCTTTACAGAACAAAGCAATCGGTTGGATCGTCTGAACCGGGAAGCCGTTACGCAGTTTCGATTAACGCTTGAACAGGCTCGCCAGGTTCCCGTGCAGCTTCGGGCTGCCCGCCAGGCTTATCAGCAGGCTCAGGCTCGCTATAAAAATGGCTTGACTGATTTGCCAACCTTGATTCAAAGTTTACTTACCCTTAATCGGGCTGAAATTGATTTGTATGTGGCCAATAGCAATGCCTGGCGTTCGCTTCTGTTGATTTCGGCAGCGGAAGGTGACTTGAATTTATTTCTGGACCAAGTGCCTTAATCGCCTTTTACGCACGTGTAAGCGGAATTTCTAATTTAGAATCGTATGCAGAAACTCATTCAATCGGCTTTACGGAAACCCATCGCGATCGTTGTGATTGTATTTGGAATTCTGTTTTTTTCCGTGATGTCCTTGCGGACTATTCCAGTCGATATTTTTCCTAATCTGGATTTGCCCACTATTTACGTCGTACAGCCGTACGGGGGTATGGCTCCCGATCAGATGGATGGCTTCATTGCCACCCGCTATCAGGATCACTTCCTATACGTATCAGGTATTCGTGACGTTGACGTAAAAACCATTCAGGGTTTATCTCTAATTAAGCTTCAGTTTTACCCGGGAACGGATATGGCACAGGCCGCCGCCGAAGTGGCCAATAACGTTTCGCGGGCAAAAGCGTATATGCCCGAGGGAACGGTGCCGCCACAGGTAGTGCGTTTTGATGCCAGTTCGGTGCCGGTAGGGCAGCTGGTATTTGAAAGTGCTACCCGCTCGCTGAACGAAATCCAGGATTATGCATCCTCACGCGTACGGCCCATGTTCTCCCGCATTGAAGGCGTTTCCAGTCCACCACCTTTTGGGGGAAACCAGCGAACCATCGTAGTAAAGGTTGATCCGAAACTGGTGCGGAGTTATCAGTTAAGTCCAGAAGAAATTATTAAGGCTATTGTCAATAACAACCAGCCTTCTCCGGCCGGGAATATTCGTATGGGAGATCAGGCGGTGATGACACCCGTGAACTCGCTTGTTCAGAAACCCGAAGATTTTCTAAACATACCCATTCGTACCGGAGCCGGAACGACGGTTTTTGTGCGGGATATTGGAACCGTGGAAGATGGAGCCGATATGACGGTAAGTTATGCTCTCGTAAATGGTCGTCGGGCGGTTTATATTCCGGTCGTTAAGAAATCAGATGCCTCTACGCTGGACGTGGTAAATAACCTGAAAGCCGCCTTGCCCGAAATACAGAAGGCTGTTCCCGAAGATGTAAAAATTTCCTACGAATTTGATCAATCGGTTTATGTAACGAATGCCCTGAAAAGCTTGGTAACAGAAGGGATATTAGGAGCTTTGTTAACGGGCTTGATGGTGCTCCTGTTCTTGCGGGATTGGCGGAGTGTAATCATTGTAGTGGTAACCATTCCGATTTCAGTATTAACTGCTGTGATTTTGCTGCAACTTTCCGGGCAAACAATTAATACCATGACGCTCTCGGGATTGGCTTTGTCCGTAGGGATTCTGGTTGATCAGGCGACAGTAACTATTGAGAATATTCACCAACACCTGGAAATGGGCAAATCCAAATCCATGGCCATCTGGGATGCCTGTAAAGAAATTGTCTTTCCGGAATTTCTGATTCTGCTGGCTATTCTGGCGGTATTTGCTCCTGCGTTTGTGATGACCGGAGTACCAAAATCCATGTTCCTGCCGCTGTCTTTGGCCGTAGGTTTTGCGATGATTGCTTCATTCTTTTTATCGCAAACGCTGGTTCCGGTATTATCAAACTGGTTATTGAAAGCCCATCCTGAGCATGAAGCTCCAACTTTGGCTTTGGACAGTTATGAGATGAATAGCATTATTGAGGAAGATCTTCATCCACATCAACCTGAAGGTGGTTTCGAGAAGTTTAAACATCGTTATACCAAATTTTTAGATAGGCTGATGTCTCGAAGAGGAATCGTGGTGACGGGTTATCTGGTTGGTTGTACGGCTCTGATTGTCTTATGTTTTACCTGGTTAGGTACCGACATCTTACCGCATGCCAATAGTCATCAATTTCAGCTTCGGTTGCGTACGCCCGATGGAACGCGAGTTGAACGTACCGAAGCCGCTACCCTGAAAGTACTGGATATTATCAAAGAGGCTGTTGGGTCAGAAAACGTAGAAATCTCTTCTGCGTATGTGGGTACGGTACCTTCCAGCTACGGGACGTCTAATATTTTCGTGTTTAACAGTGGTCCGCACGAAGCAGTCATGCAGGTTTCGCTAAAAGAAGAATATCACGTTAAAATGGATAATCTCAAGGAAGAACTTCGCCAGCGGATTGCCTCTGCCTTACCCAATACTCGCATTTCATTTGAGCCAATTGAGCTGACGGATAAAATGATGAGTCAGGGAGCAGCTACGCCGATTGAAGTTTCTGTAGCTGCGAAAAACTTGAAAGAAGCAGGACGGTTTGCAAATCTGATTCAGGATAACATGAAGAAGATTTCATTTTTAAGGGATGTTCAGATTGCTCAACCCTTAAATTATCCAATTCTTCGGGTGACGATGGATCGCGAGCGGGCGGGTCAGTTGGGGGTAACTTCTACGCAGGTGGCCCGCTCTATGGTTGCCGCTACGTCGTCCAGCCGATTTACGGATAAGAACCTTTGGCTGGATGATGCAAAAGGGTTGGCGTATCAGGTGCAGGTTCAGATTCCAGAGTATCTGATGGGATCTACCAACGATATTGGGAATATTCCCTTACGGCCCGGTGAAGTGCACCCGGTTTTATCCGATGTAGCACGCTTCTCGCAGGAAACCGGTCCCGGCGAATATGATCGGGCTGGCCCGAACCGCTTGGTAACCATTACGGCGAATCTTCAGAATATTGACTTGGGAACGGCTCAGAAAGCAGTGGAAAAGGCCATTAAAGAAGCAGGTGACCCGCCTCGGGGAGTGATTGTGGAGCTGAAAGGACAAACCCGGTTACTAACCGAGACCCTTAGCGGATTACAAACAGGATTACTAGTAGCCATCGTGATTATCTACCTATTGTTAAGTGCAAACTTCCAGTCCCTAAAACTTTCGCTGGTTATTCTGTCGGCTGTACCTGCGGTAGTTGCCGGAGCTCTGTTGATGTTACTCGCCTGCGGAGCCACCCTTAACCTGCAATCGTACATGGGGCTGATTATGTCAGTAGGGGTATCGGTAGCAAATGCCATTCTGATGGTGACGAATGCAGAAAACCTGCGGGTTTCGATTGGTAATGCTCGTCGAGCGGTATTGCTGGCGGCCGGTAGCCGGATTCGTCCTATCCTGATGACCAGTATTGCCATGGTCGCCGGAATGATCCCAATGGCTTCTGGTTTGGGAGAAGGTGGTGACCAGATTGCACCGCTCGGCCAGGCCGTGATTGGTGGACTGATTGCCTCGACTCTGGCAGCCTTACTGATTTTACCCTGTGTCTTTACCCAGATTCAAACCAAAGCCTCTACTCAGTCAGTATCTCTTGATCCTCTGGATCCTGAAAGTAAATTCTATAAACGGCAAGAAGAACTTGTATGAAAAGCTCATTGTATTGGTTAATAGTACCGGCTTTTGCTGGTCTGCAGGCTTGCTCTTCGGCAAATAGCGAGAATAAGGAGCAAACTAAAAAAGAAGCCGCTGTTCCGCAAACCGTTGAGGTTTCTACCGTTGCGGAATTACAGCCCAGTAAGCAGGTGGTGCTCCCCGGCGAATTATTACCCTGGAACAAAGTAAACCTTTTTGCGAAAGTAAAAGGTTTTGCCAGCCAGGTTAAGGTAGATCGTGGTAGTGTGGTTCGTAAAGGACAGGTATTAGTACGGCTCGACGCCCCCGAAGTACTCTCAGAAGTGAATCAGGCAAAAGCTCAAGTACAAAACCAGCAGGCAAACCTCATTCAGCAGCAGTCGAAATACCGGGCAAGTCGCTTAACCTACCGCCGATTACTGGAAACCAATCAGATGGAAGGAGCTGTTTCATTAAATGAAATTGATCAGGCTCAGTCGAGAATGGAAGGCGATAGTGCTATGGTGATGGCTGCCCGTGAGAGTGTCGAAGCCGCGAAGGCCAATCTGCGGACCAAGCAGGACCTAACTCAGTATTTAACGATTACAGCCCCATTTGATGGTGTTATTATCGAACGGAATATTAGCCCGGGAGCATTAGTAGGGCCGGGTGAGGGCACTAAACCACTGCTGGTGCTGGAAGACAGCCGGACGTTACGATTGACGGTAGCTATTCCGGAAGTATACGCCAATCAGCTTAAAAATCAGAGTAAGGTTCATTTTACGGTAAATGCCATACCTGAAAAGCAGTTTATGGGCAAACTTTCACGAAGTGCCCAAAGTGTCATGGAAGATAAACGCACGATGATGGCTGAATTTGATATTACCAACCCTAACAACGAGCTCAAGTCTGGCATGTATGCTCAGGTGACTTTACCCGTTGAACGCTCGATGCCTACTTTGTTTGTGCCCCGGACTTCAGTGGTAAGTTCAACGGAAAAAGTGTTTGTAATTCGGGTAAATGGTAACAAAGCCCAGTGGGTGCCCGTTGAAACCGG
The DNA here is from genome assembly GCA_047605205.1 of Siphonobacter sp. Lineage (GTDB taxonomy): Bacteria > Bacteroidota > Bacteroidia > Cytophagales > Spirosomataceae > Siphonobacter. The sequence goes on along the minus strand of JASGGE010000023.1, from coordinate 327 downwards.
AAATGTGGTTGATACCTTAGTAGAAGTTTTTGGAGAGGTTCATCCTGGTGAGCTACTCGTCAAGAAAGCGTCAGAAGAAATACGCGATGGGCAAACCATTCATCCTAAAAAATAAAGTAATAATCTATATTTCTAGAATAAATTGGCTTAAATCTATGGATTTGCAGAATAATACCGAAGGATTAATAAATTTTAGCGTAAGATTTTTAAAACGCTATTGATTGATCTGTTCCAGATACTACATTTGCGGATAGTCCCAAAACTTAAATTTATATGAGTCGTCCTAATATAGGTTGACAAGTTTAGGATTGTCCCAGTTGCTTGTGC
>JASGGE010000022.1:0-32827 GCA_047605205.1 Siphonobacter sp. | reverse complement strand
CTTATTTGCTTATCTATGGAGAGCTTCCTACTGCTGAGCAGTATGAAGAATTCGAAACCGCTATTCGTCGCCATACTATGGTGAATGAAGACATGCGAAAAATCTTCGAAGGATTCCCCGTGAACGCTCACCCAATGGGAACCCTGTCGTCGCTCATCAGTGCGATGAGTGCGTTTTACCCCGATTCGTATGATGCACCCGAAGCAACGGATCTGCACATCATTCGTTTATTGGCGAAGTTGCCAACCATTGCTACCTGGAGCTACAAAAAATCACAGGGCCATCCGGTTAACTATCCAAAGAACACACTTGACTACTGCTCAAACTTCCTGCATATGATGTTTGCTTTGCCAGTAGAAGAGTACAAGGTTGACCCAATGGTATCTGCTGCTCTGAACAAATTGCTGATCCTTCACGCTGATCACGAACAAAACTGTTCGACTTCAACAGTACGCTTGGTAGGCTCTTCGCAGGCTAATCTGTATTCGTCTATTTCAGCTGGTATCAGTGCGTTGTGGGGACCTCTTCACGGTGGAGCTAACCAGGAAGTAATCGAAATGCTGGAAGCTATTAAAGCCGACGGCGGGGATGTAGGGAAATACGTAGATATGGCAAAAAATGCCAAGACTACGGGCTTCCGTCTGTTTGGTTTTGGGCACCGGGTTTATAAAAACTTTGACCCTCGTGCCAAAATTATTAAAAAAGCAGCGGACGATGTATTGAGTAAACTGGGTGTGAATGATCCGGTTCTGGAGATTGCCAAAGGACTGGAGGAAGCCGCTCTTAATGACCCTTACTTCGTTTCCCGTAAACTGTATCCAAACGTAGACTTCTACTCTGGAATCATTTACCGTGCTTTGGGTATTCCAACCAACATGTTTACGGTAATGTTTGCTATTGGCCGTTTGCCAGGCTGGATTGCCCAGTGGAAAGAAATGCGGACTAACAAAGAACCGATCGGACGCCCTCGTCAGATATACACAGGTGCTACTTTACGCGATTTCGTGCCTATCGTAGATCGTAAATAAGGTATTATTAAGGTTTAGAGAGGATGTCATTAATGATTATCCTCTCTAAACAAAACACCATTTATTACTTTTTCATGGCTTTTACGGAAAGGCTTTCTCGTTTCGGGAAAGTTTTTTTTATACTATTTCCTTCTTTTTCTTTTCAATGTACCAAAGGAAAGAAATCATGGAAGCTTACAAAGCTGACCGAATGAAATTTTGAATAAGTCTAAAATGAGAATGGTTTACACTGGTAAATAAGCACGAATTTTTATACTTATTTACGTAGAAATGTAAGAAGTTTGAGTAGGAAAGATAAAAATAGAATCTAACCTCTTTACAAATCTGCTACCTTGCGGTCCTTAAAATTGTCATTTTTGATTTAGGGTACAGAAAGAAGAGTATCCGAAAATGAATTCTATTACAATGGAAGAGAAAAAAAACCTTCGTCGACAGGATGCTCTTGACTATCACTCCAAAGGACGGCCTGGTAAGATTGAAGTCGTAACGACCAAAGAAACGGCTACACAGCGAGATCTTTCTTTAGCGTATTCGCCTGGGGTAGCTGAACCCTGTCTGGCAATCGCAGCTAATTTGGAAGATGTATACAAGTATACAGCCAAAGGAAACCTGGTGGCGGTTATTTCAAATGGAACAGCAGTATTAGGCTTAGGCGATATTGGCCCAGAAGCAGGTAAGCCTGTTATGGAAGGAAAAGGTGTACTTTTCAAAATTTACGCTGACATTGATGTATTCGACATTGAACTGAATACAAAAGACATAGACGAATTTGTCCGCACAGTGAAAATTCTGGAGCCGACCTTTGGTGGGGTAAACCTGGAGGATATTAAAGCACCCGAGTGTTTTGAAATTGAGGATCGGCTCAAGAAGGAACTCAATATCCCTGTCATGCACGATGATCAGCACGGAACCGCGATCATCTCGGGGGCAGCTTTATTAAATGCTCTGGAAATTGTTGGAAAGGATATTAGTAAAGCCAGGTTTGTAATAAATGGTGCGGGAGCTTCGGCTATTTCCTGTACAAAACTATATCTGGCATTAGGGGCGAACGTTGAAAATGTCATTATGTGCGATTCTAAAGGGGTTATCCGAAAAGATCGCACGGATCTGGACGCACGTAAACGTCAGTTTGCTACCCATCGGGATATTCGCACACTGGAAGAGGCTTTTGTCGGAGCGGATGTTTTCATTGGCTTGTCGAAGGGAAATACCGTTTCAGCAGAGATGGTAAAGAGCATGGCTGAAAACCCAATTGTTTTTGCCATGGCTAACCCTACGCCTGAAATTAGTTATGAACTGGCTACGGAGACCCGCCCTGACATTATCATGGCTACGGGGCGAAGTGATTATCCGAATCAGGTCAATAACGTATTAGGCTTCCCTTATATCTTCCGGGGAGCTCTGGATGTGCGGGCAACCGAAATCAATGAACCCATGAAACTGGCAGCAACGCAAGCGTTGGCTGCCATGGCGAAAGAACCAGTACCTGATATTGTAAACATTGCTTACAATGAAAAGAACCTAACCTTTGGCAAGAAATACATTATCCCCAAACCGATGGATCCCCGCCTGCTCATTACGGTTGCTCCGGCAGTAGCCAAAGCAGCTATGGATTCAGGCGTGGCTACTCAGCCCATTACCGATTGGGATGCGTATGAACAGGTGTTGGCCAAACGCCTGGGTCAGGATAATCAGTTAACCCGTGCAATTGTCAATAAAGCGAAGCAAGCTCCGAAGAAAGTGGTATTTGCTGATGCCGAGAGCTTAACGGTATTGAAAGCGGTTCAGCAGGTTCTAGACGAAGGAATCTGTGAGCCTATTCTCTTAGGCGATCGGGCTAAGATCGAAGCATTAATCAAACAGGATCGCCTGGAACTGGAAAATGTCCCCATTATTGATCCTCGTACTGAAGAGGCTCTGGTAAGCGAATTTGCCCAGCTTTATTACGAAAAACGCAAACGTCGCGGCATTAGTCCGACCGATGCTGAGCAAATCATGCTTCGGCGTTCCTATATCGGTGCGATGATGGTAGAAACAGGTAAGGCGGATTGTGTAATTTCAGGACTTACCCGGAATTATCCCGATACCATTCGCCCGGCATTACAGATTATTGGCCGGCAGGAAGGCGTAAAGAAAGTATCAGGCATGTACATTCTGCTAACCAAAAAAGGCCCATTGTTCTTCTCTGATACTACAGTAAATTTTAACCCAACAGCCGAGGAGCTGGTAGAAATTGCCGAGTTAACCGCGAAATCGGTAGAGGATTTCGGTATTAAACCACGAATTGCCTTACTTACCTATTCGAACTTTGGTACGGCTGATGGTGAAGATGCGGAAAAGATGCGGAAGGCCACGGCCATTCTGCAAAGTAAGCATCCTGAATGGGTAATTGAAGGAGAAATGCAGGCTCACCTTGCCTTTAATACTGATTTAGTAAAGCAACAGTATCCATTCTCAGCATTAGCTGATGAGAGTGCTAACGTATTGATTTTCCCAAATCTTTCGGCGGCCAACATTGCCTATAACCTATTGAAAGAAGTAGGCGATCTGGAATACATTGGCCCGGTATTACTTGGTTTGCGTAAGCCCGTACACGTATTGCAATTGGGTAGTACGGTTCGGGAAATTGTAAACATGGTAGCCATTGCTGTGGTTCAGGCTCAGGGTGAATAATTAGTATAGGAAACAACAAAAAACGCTGATGGAGTCTTGCACTTGATCAGCGTTTTTTGTTGAAGGTATGATCTTTTCAAGCGAAGTAGTTGAGGTAAGAATAAAAGTCCTGGTTAATGTTCTAACTTCTGATATAGTTACTGTGGGGCAAGCACTTCATTGGTTTGATTTTGAATCTTTTCATCAGGAAGTGAAGCCGAGTACTGAAGGGGGTATTGCAGTGTGGGGGGTATGAACTGCTTTTATTATTGTTTTTGCAGTGTTTTCAATAATGTGCTGGAGATGGTAATGGCAGTGCCGTGGCGAATACCTTCAGGAAACACTACCCGATCAGACACGTCTTCCCAATGTTCCATATCGGTTGATCGGACAGCCCCGTATTGGTGTTGGGTATACTTATCGAAATAAACATAAACATATTTCCCTACCTCCAGGGCGGTTGGCCCTTCGGCCCAATAATTGCCTGTAATTGGAGCCGAAACAGCAGTAGGATAGGGGCCGAGGGCTTTTTTAGACGTGGTAACCCGAATATTTTTTTGAGCCGGTTTCGGGTTTTCGTTCTTTACAAACATGTAATACCACTTTCCTTTTTTGAGAAGTGTGGCGTCGATAGCACTGAAATCAGGATTGAAGAAAAGTTTTGTCTCACTGAATTTCTTGAAATCCGGCGTGGTCACGTAATAAATCCGGTGATTTAACCCTTTTTCACCTTCTGATTCAGCTACATCGCTGTGCCGTCCGGGAATAGTAGTTGCCCAGTAGATAATGTATTGCTTCGTTTGATCGTCGTAGAATACCTCAGGAGCCCAGCTATTCTTAGCAGTAGGTTCGTGTTCCATAACCGGAATATTTTGTTGCTGTGACCAATGAATAAGGTCTTTTGAGGAGGCATAGCCAATGCCCTTATCCCACCAGCCACTTGTCCAGACCATATGGAATAGTCCATCAGGACCTTGAATTACGCATGGATCCCGCATGAGTTTGTCTTTACCGATTTCAGGTTGTAAAAATGATTTTCCATTCTTTAAAGCACTCCAGTGTAGCCCATCTGTACTACAAGCTAAGTGTAATCCATCCTGGCCATTATCAAGGAAATACGAAAAAACATAGGCGTCTTTTTGGCCGAATGTTACTAGAGAAAAAAGAAAAAATATGAACAGAAGAGATGTTTTTTTCATACGGGAATATACTAAACAAAATATGGTGTATTCTTCTTTAAGACAAAGGAACCATTAGCAGTACCCTTAATACCCCGAATTTATTCTTAATGCCTATCAAAGGCTAACTGCCTGGATAAAAGTTAGTTGGAACAATTTTAGTAAGTATAATGGTTAAGCATTAATCAGTCATTGGTTAGACTGAAAGCTAAAAAAGGAATGGATGGAATTTCATAATGGAAGAAACAAATTATAAATTAAAATATTGGTTTAGAGGTATTTCAGTCAAAAAATCTACAATGGGCGATGTTGAGTATGCGGTGCCTCCAACACTCGGAATTTTTGTAGGATTAGTACTCGCTCAAGTACCCGCTTTTAAGCCTGTTGCGGGCTTTATGGTGGTGGGTATGCAGTGTATGATGAGCGTTCGGGCAAAGGGATCTTTGAAAGAACGCTTAAAAACATTGCTCTACGTAATATTGATTTTAACTGGGACCATTGGATGGGGGATAGTGAGTACAATGCACTCTTTTACGATGTTCTTTGGGGTCATTTTGCTGACCTTGGCGTTGACATACTGGAGACACTTCTTTCCCGATGACTGGCGAAACATTAATACGCCATCTGCGGCCTTATTCTTTCTAACCCTGGCAACAAAACCAACCACTCTTTTTCCAGTTGAAGCAGTTTTTCTAAGTGGTTTTCTGGGAATTGCCCTACAGGCTGTTTTATGGTGGCTTTGGCCTTCTGCTTATGAAACACAATCGGCTCTGGTACGCTTAAAAAGCCAACGGGCTCGGAACCGAAAGTGTCGTATGGACTTCTCGCTGGTGACAAACGTTAAGCCGGAACTATGGAAATATGGAATGAGGCTGGGGCTGCTTTTATTACTTAGTAGTTTTCTCGCCCATGTATCAGGCCGCTTACATTCTTACTGGATTGCCCTGACCGTCATTATTGTCTTACAGGATAGTCATGCAGATACCTTAAAGCGTACTACTGACCGAATTTTGGGTACCTTTGTTGGCTGTCTGATTGGTAGTGCGTTGCTGGTATTACATCCATTACCCGAGCTCACGATCCCTTTGCTGGTAGTGTGTATGTTTACATTTTTGCTGTTAGTACGAAATTATTATCCTGTAGCCTGTGTATTCCTTACTATTTATATCATATTACTGATTGGTCATCAATTTGCCAATACGTTTACGGTAGCCTTAGAGCGGGCAGGATTTACACTTGCGGGTGGTTTACTGGTTGTAATGAGTTCTTACATACTGTTCTGGAAACGAACAAAAGCATGAATAGTGTTATTGAAAACTCTTTGGTTACTTTACCCGTTATGGAAGCCTTCTATACCTTACAGGGAGAAGGATTTCATAACGGTAAGGCAGCTTATTTTATCCGTTTAGGAGGTTGCGATGTGGGCTGTCACTGGTGCGACGTAAAGGAAAGCTGGGATGCTGACATTCACCCTCGTTTCTCAATTGAAGAAATTGTAGAGGGAGCCCTGCACTATCCGGGGCGTTTGGCAGTAATTACGGGAGGTGAGCCTTTAATGTATAATCTGGCCGAGTTAACCTGTCAACTGCAAAGAGCAGGCTTTCAAACCAATATTGAAACGTCCGGCGTGCATCCTTTGTCTGGCTCCTGGGACTGGATATGCTTTTCCCCCAAAAAATTCAAAGAGCCTCATCCCGGAATTTATGAACACGCTGACGAACTTAAAGTAATTGTCTATAACCAGTCGGATTTTGCGTTTGCTGAATTTCATGCTGAACGAGTATGTTCTAACTGCCAGTTATTGCTACAACCGGAGTGGAGTCGTCATGAGAAGATGCTCCCCGAAATGATTGAGTATGTAAAAGACAATCCGAAGTGGCGGATTTCGTTACAAACTCATAAATACATGAATATTCCTTAGAAACGTAGCCTGAGTAATGAGTATGTTTAAAGTTGTATTTCTGTCCGTCGCTATAAACATTCTTCTGTTAACCTGCCTTATTGCTCAGGATCGTAAAGCCCAGGACTTATACGAAAAAGGCCAGAAGGCACTAGCTAACCGTGATTTGGCAGCGGCTAAGCAGGCTTTTGAAAAAGCAGTAGAACGAGATGAAACGTATGGTGAAGCCTACTTTCATCTCGGCCAGATTGCTGAATATACCCGTCAGCTTGATCGGGCAATGGTCTGCTATAACAAAGCCATTTCACTGAAACCTCAGGCTGCTGTCGTTCAGCCGGCTTTTTTGTGGTTAGGAAGTCATTACCTGAGAGAAGGGCGATATCAGGAAGCTGCACCTTTAATTCAAGAGTATATCAAAAGTCAGTCGGCTGCTTCTACACCACTACAGAAGTTGACATTGAAGCGGGCTAATCGGATGCTCGAAACCTGCCGTTTTGCTCAGGAAGAACTCAAACATCCATTGAAAGTTGAAGTAAAACGTTTACCTCAGCAATTGAACAACTTCGAATCGCAATACTTCCCGGTGTTAACTGCCGACCGCCAGACGCTTTTGTTTACGGGTATTGAAGAACAGAACGGAGACGAGAACTTATACGTTTCTAAGTATACGGAAGAGTTGGGCTGGTCGAAACCGGCCTTGCTTCCTGGCGAGATTAATACCACTGAAAACGAAGGGACAACGGCTATTTCTGCCGATGGCCGTACGTTGGTATTCACCGTTTGCCAAAGTCGCTTACGCCGTGGGTTTGGCAATTGTGATTTGTACGTTTCATACCGGCAAGGTGATGAATGGACGACTCCTGAAAACCTGGGCCCCAACATTAACTCTTCTGCCTGGGATTCCCAGCCGTCTCTATCGGCTGATGGGCGAATTTTATTTTTTGTATCGGATCGTACCGGCGGAATCGGTAAACGGGATATCTGGATGAGCCGTAAAGATTCATCAGGGCAATGGTCTGCTTGTGTGAATGCCGGTTCTGCTATCAATACGGCAGATGACGAAGTATCACCTTTTCTGCATGCCAATGGGCGTACTCTGTTCTTTGCCTCTGATGGGTATATTGGAATGGGAGGATTCGACTTGTGGATGTCTGATTTTGATGGAAAAAAAGAATTCACTAAACCGGTTAATCTGGGTTATCCCTTGAATAATCACGAAGATCAGGTGGCTCTTTACATAACAGCGGATGGACATAAAGGGTATTATGCTCAGGAAGAACGCCTGGAAACGGATCGTAGGCAGGCCAGACTTTGGGAAATGGATCTGCCAGAATCGTTAACGGGCCAATTCAAACGAGCCAACGTTTTAAAAGGAACCGTTATTGATGCAGTCACGAAGAAGCCACTCACTGCCGAGCTAGAAATCGTGAACCTGAAAACCCATACCCTCGAAGCTCTTGTCCACAGTGATGAACGAACGGGTGAATATGCAGCCGTGTTAACTGCCGGAACAGAATACGCCATTTTCGTTTCACGTAAAGCGTATCTATATAAAAGTCTTTCGTTTGATTATTCCGGAGCAAATGCCGGTCAGGACAAGGTCTTGATTATTTCGCTGGAAGCCATTCAAAAAGACCATCATGAAGTGCTAAAAAACGTGTTTTTTGAATCGGGGAAATGGGATTTACACGAAAAATCGGAAACAGAATTACAAAAACTGATTCGATTGCTTCAGGATAACCCTTCTGTCAAAATCGAAATCTCAGGGCATACCGATGATGTTGGAGATGATAAACGTAATCAGGAGTTATCCTTGAAACGTGCGAATGCCGTTGCCGAATACCTTACCTCGCATGGTATTAGCTTGGAGCGAATTAAAACGGTAGGTTTAGGAGAAAGAAAACCTGAAGTTGCTAACGATTCGGAAGAAAACCGGGCTCAGAATCGTCGGATTGAAGTGAAAATTCTTTAATCCTGCAAGGCTAAGTGTTAGAGTTGAAAGAAACATTGATCTCCAGGGAGCTTTATTTGTAAACGTCAATTATTTCTTGACATAGTTCTGATTAAAATCAAGGCTAAACCATAATACTGAAACCCAATAGGCTGATTTTCAGTATATGTTAAAAAAAAGTTGCCTTTTTCAGCTGAAATGGCAATTTTTGTCTTAGCAACTTTGTTGCAAAGCCGGGAACAAACTCCCCTACATCATTATGCCATCAGAACGTATTCATTGCTTAATCATAGGTTCAGGCCCTGCAGGTTATACGGCTGCTATTTATGCAGCTCGTGCGGGTTTGAATCCAGTTTTATATACCGGAGCACAACCGGGCGGTCAGTTAACTACCACAACAGAAGTAGATAATTTCCCAGGCTATCCAGCAGGTATTTCAGGCCCTGAAATGATGCAGGACTTAGAAAAGCAAGCTCGGCGGTTTGGTACAGAAATTCGGTATGGATTGGCTACAAAAGTAGATTTTTCTAACCCAGATGAAAAGAAAGTATGGGTAGATGAAAGCCACGAAATTACTGCCGATGCCGTTATCATTTCTACCGGAGCATCGGCGAAATGGTTGGGTTTAGTTGGTGAAGATATCTATAACGGTCGTGGTGTGTCAGCTTGTGCTGTTTGTGACGGCTTTTTCTACCGCGGTCAGGAAGTAATTGTAGTAGGTGGTGGTGATACTGCTGCTGAGGAAGCCAGTTATCTAGCAAAGCTTTGCAAGAAAGTATATATGCTGGTACGCCGGGATGAACTGCGTGCCTCAAAAATCATGCAGGCTCGCGTGAAAGCATTGCCTAATCTGGAAATTCTCTGGAACACCGAAACCGAAGAATTATTAGGTGATGAATCAGGGTTAACAGGAGCCCGGGTTAAAAACCTGGTCACGGGTGAAACACAGGATCTTTGTGTAACGGGTTTCTTTGTGGCCATTGGTCACAAACCTAATACGGATATTTTTAAGGATTTCATTGATATGGATACTACAGGCTACATCAAAACCGTTCCAGGTAGTAGCCGTACGAATGTTCCGGGGGTATTTGCCTGCGGGGATGCTCAAGATAATGTATATCGTCAGGCGATTACTGCTGCCGGTACGGGTTGTATGGCAGCTTTGGATGCTGAGCGTTGGCTGGCTGAGGTAGAAACGTCAATAGCGGTAGAGTCATAGCCAGGAAACGTCATTGGTTTGGCGAGGCTTTCGGAGCCGCATTTTCTTCGAAAGCCTCGCTTTTTTATTGTGGGTCAGAAGATAAGGTCCGCCATTTTGTATTCGGAATTAATCAACGCATGAGAAAAATAGTAGTTGGTGTACTCGTGTGCTGCTGTTTCATTACGATGGATTGTGCAGCCCAACGGGAAAGAGGCGTGTTTAAAAAAACACCTACAATCAAACCTAAAACAGAAAAACAGAAAAAGACCGAAAACGAGTTTGAATTAGAAGAAGAAGTAACACCATCTGTAAAGTTTGCTCAGCCTCTGGAACCTAAAAAGATTGTAAATCCGGTAGTTAGTAATATGGATACTACTGCCGTTGACGATAATACTGAAAAAATGAATGTTACCACCGAAGAACAGGTTTATGACGATTCTTCAGGCATTTGGGTAACTACGCATCGGTATTTTTCAATTTGGGATCCGGTCACTATTGATCCCTATAATATTGATCCTCTGGCATTTGATGAGGCCGTGGACTTGCAACTGTATGACCCTTCCAAAAATCAGTATTGGTCTGCTCCATTGGAAAAAGGGGTATTAACTTCTCAATTTGGGCGACGCTGGGGACGCTGGCATACCGGAACAGATTTGGACGTAGATACGGGCGATCCGGTTTATACTACTTTTGATGGGCAGATCCGGGTGGTAGGATACAACGGCGGAGGTTATGGTAAATTCGTTGTAGTGAGGCACTATAATGGCCTGGAGACGCTATATGGGCACCTGTCTGAGCAACTGGTAACTTCAGGCCAGTTTGTCAAAGCCGGTGATAAAATTGGTTTGGGTGGAAATACGGGCAGAAGTACCGGCCCTCACCTGCACTTTGAAACTCGCTATGAAGGAAACCCATTTAATGCAACTGAAATTTTCAAATGGCCTGAAAATGTAATCTTGTCAGATCATTACATCCTTACTTCGAAAGCCTGGGATTATTTACGTGGAGGAAAAGTACAATACGAGTATACCGAAGGTGAAAAATCTAAAAAATACCGAATGGTTCGTTGGTACCGGGTCCGGTCTGGGGATACGCTTTCCACTATCGCTCATCGTTCTGGTATTTCGATTTCAAGTTTGAGAAAACTCAATGGTCTCCGTAATAATCGTTTAAGTATTGGTAAAAAACTAAGAGTGAAATAAATCGTGTTGACAAACAAAAACAGGTGGATCTCTCCGCCTGTTTTTGTTTCTAAGGAACGAACCTTTTTTTTGTGACGTTGTCAACAAAAGTTTATCATGAGAACGCTCAGGACGCCAAGCATGTAGCTGTCTGAAGAGCATACACATACTTATGAAAGTAGATATATTAGTGTTAGCCGCTCACCCTGATGACGCTGAAATGTCGTGCGGGGGTACCTTGGCAAAAGCCATCGCAGCTGGTAAAAAAGTTGGTATTGTTGACCTTACCCGAGGTGAACTGGGTACACGCGGAACGCCAGAAATTCGCATTGAGGAATCAAAAGCTGCTGCGGCTATATTAGGGCTTTCTGCTCGTGAAAACCTGCATTTTCGGGACGGATTTTTTTTAAATGACGAAGCTCATCAGTTGAAAGTAGTGGAAGTAATTCGCCGTTACCAGCCTGAGTTATTGTTTGCGAATGCTATTGATGAACGCCACCCTGATCACGGTAAGGCAGCGGCTTTAGCCGAAACCGCTCATTTTCTGAGTGGCCTTCGTCGTATTGAAACTTTCGAGACGGATGGAACCCCTCAGGTAGCCTGGCGGGCGAAACAGGTCTTTCATTACATCCAGGATCGTTACATTAAGCCTGATGTAGTCGTAGATATTACTGGTTTTGAAGATAAAAAAATTGAAAGTGTTAAAGCCTACAGGAGCCAGTTTTTCGACCCCCATAGTACAGAACCTGCTTCGTATATTTCAGGAAAAGAATTCTTTGATTTTATGATTGCCCGCTGGAAAGATACGGGGCATTTGATTGGAGCGGCTTACGGCGAAGGGTTTACCAATTATCGCCAGATTGGGGTTGACAATATATTTGACCTGAAGTGATAGAACGAGTGAATGGCCGGCATTTGTTCAGCGAACAGCTCCGTAAATTTTGTTAAAGATCATTCACTGTTCTGTTATCAGTATTAAAAGACAAAACAATGTCTTTACAATTAATGTATAAGCATATAAATAATATCATTAAGTTCGATAGATAAAAGAAAAAGTCCCGACTGATTTAGCCGGGACTTTTCAACGTCAAACTATAACTAGTTATTAATGTTTAACGATCTTTTTTATTACTCGTTCTTTCCCTTGTTTTATTTCAACCATATATACCCCCTTAGGTAAGTGCGAGATATTCATTTGCTCTGAGAAATCAGCACTGGTTTTTGAAAACAAGGACTGGTGGTGTAAAATGCCTTTGCCTGCATCATATACAGAGATTTGAACATCATCAGAAACATCATTTTGTAAGGAAACTTTCAAGATCTGTTCCGATGGGTTAGGGTAGAGAGCCAGGGTAGCCAGGGACAAATTCGTACTACTATTTTCGGCAGCAATTCGAGCTGCTGCTGCCGTTACAGGGACTATGAAAATGGGGGTTTCAGTAACCGTTAAGGATACTTCACCCGAAACCGCCTGTACGGTATCAACTTTCATCGAATCACTGCCTATAACCAATGAATAGACAAAGGCCGAAGTGGCTCCATCTAAGTTAAGCGAATACGTTGCGGTGCGGCCTACTTCATCAGGAATTACCAGCGAATACATTGAAATGCCGTTGTAGCTGTAACGATCAACAAACGGATCAGAATTTAACGTCTCTTCATGACTAAACTCGCCGAACTGATTAGCCACCTGATAAAAAAAATCGGCAGTAGGGCGGCGGGTGTAATCTGGATTGATGAAGCCCATGGAGCCAAACTGAAGGGGATTGTCCTCGGTATCTTCATACATCTGGTAAAAAAAGACTTTGTCTATCCCGGACCGGGCAAAGGTGAGGGCCGTACGTATGTTCCAGTCTGCCTGAGTTTGTTCTACAGATTTATTCCCAATTGCAATGGCTTTAAGAGGGCTACTCTGGTTTAAATCAAAACCCGTTTCAGTAACCCATAGAGGCATATCTTCCAGGTCTTCATATGCCATCTGGACGAACTTCTGGGCTTTCTGGGCAGTCTGAGAAATTTCGGGGGCAACACCGCGTGTGGAGGAACCACTTTGAGAGAAAGATTCATCTCCAGAATAATAATGGTAGTTGATGACGTCCCAGCAAACGTCCACGGAACCATCGGCCTTATAACCCCGGTATTGTTTACACCAGTCGATCATACCACGTACGTAATCGGTTTTGTCAGATGCAAGGCCACCCATAACCACAACCATGGAAGAGTCGGCATTTTTAACACCTACACCGGTACCCATCGTGTTTTTATGACCATCGTAGAAAGCCGACATATTCGCGGCGTACTCACGGCCAGTTTGGTAGGCTTTACGTCCTTTCCACCATTTATCACGTTCATTGTCACACTCAATGTATTTAACCAGATCAAGGCCAATTTTTACTTCATTAGCGGGATCATCCGTCCAGCGAATGGCCGTATTTACAGTGACCAGCGAAGGGTTTATATTTGTATTCCGGCCGTAACGAGCCGTATACTGGAACGCAACCTTTGCCTGTTCGAGGTATGAATTAGGATCGGTGAAATCTTTTCCATAACGCACCGGAACGTTTTCGGAATCTTGTTCATCCGACGGATACGTACTCATCATCCAGCTCGGGATGGTTTTTAGACAACCCAGCACGTCAATACCTGCTGCTTTGGCTCGTTGGTAAATTACATCATAATTCCAGCCTCCGCTATGGGTTGGATTGAAGGTATAAAGCCCTTCATTTGCTTCCAGTTTTTCCCAATCCATGTAATGCCGGAAGCCTCTGAAGCTTTTCGCTAGTGCAAATTTTGTCTCATTAATATCCTGGGGAGTTTGGCCGTCTTCAAGATTCCATTCAAACATATTAATACCTAACATGTCTTTTAGCTTGACGGATTTATGAGGAGCAGTCGTAGTGGCTGTAGTTGGTGATGTATAGGTTCCATAGAACTCCATTTCCGTTGGATATTGATACCAGGCGTTGATTATTATGTAACGTACATTACTCACAACCGTGTCGACATTGAAAGAAGCAACGCGGTCAGGGTTGGGGCCAACCCAACGTTCTGAATATTCACCCGTAAATGTACCAATGTCCACTCGTTGCCAATCGTCGGTTATAACGGATACCGTCAGTGGATAGTCGCCTAATGAACCTACACCATCATAAAACTTAATCCCCTGAATGGTCATTTGCTCGCCATCTTTTAAGGGATAGTATGCATCAAAATTGGATAAGATTTTTCCATAACCTGTGTTAACATCTACGCTGGTAATTTCATCAAAAAGCGGATCCAGATCACTAGTCGTATTATTTAACTGATACCAACGTGATGCAGTAATGGGAATTTTAGTCCCTATTGTCGTGTCGGCCGCGTTCACTGTCAAGGTAACCGAAACGGGTGTAGCAGAAGAAAAACTGGCACTAGCAGCCTGCGAAGCAGTAATGGTAGCAATTCCGGCGGCTACAGGAGTAGCCATCCAGGTTCCGGTAGTATTTGAAACAGACACAATGCCTGAATCTGAAGAGGTGTAGGTAATGGGCGACTCAGAATTGGTACTGGTGGCTGTCAGGGAAAAAGGATTATCACCTACTGTTTTTTCAATCGCTGTTGAAAAAGTGATGACTCCTGCTGGAAGATTACTGCCAACTTCACTGGAAAACCAGTTAAGGCTCCACCCTCCAGCTTTAGAGAATAACCGGATAACCTGCACACCAGCCGATAAGGAAACGGTGGAGCTGACCGTAGTCCAGGACTGCCAGCCTCCGGTAGGAGAAAATCCTACTTCTCCGACAACCAGGTCATTTGCCTGAATCTGAATAACCGCGTTGGCGTAACTGTTAGCGACTCTGAAGTTGAATTTATAATAACCAGCTGAAGGAACATCAACACTAAAGTCCAACCAGTCGTTGTCATTGATATAAGCCAGGTTGAGATTACCGTCGGTATCCGAGGTAGTTAGCTGCTGAATGGTGGAAGAGATAGCATCAAAGGCTTCGGCTTCAAAACGAGCGGGAAAAGTCTGAGGCTGTTTAAGTTCAAACCAGTTTAAGTTCCATTCGCCCTGGCTGGCGTAAATGCGGAGCGTTTGTGGTCCGGCAGGTAAGGTAATTTGGGCATAGATGGTTTTCCAGAATTGCCATCCGCCGGTTTGTGGAACGCTTAAGGAAGCCAGGGTGGTACCGGAAGCATTACGGACTTCAAATAGGCCATTCCCATAACTTTCGGCGATACGGAAGGTGATGACATAAGTACCTGATTTGAGTACGTCAACGTTGTAATCCATCCAGTCTCCATCGCTGATATTACTAATATTAAGGCCGCCATCGGAATCAGAACAGGATTCCGTAGCAATGCCCGACATACTAGCGTAACTTTCTGCTTCTATCTTACCTGGTAGTGATTGATACGTTTGCCCGTTGGCGAAAGATACGGATGAGAAAAGCGTTCCCCATACAAAAAAGGCGTGCAATAATGTTTTTTTCATCTGAATTGGCGGTGGAATAACTTTCTTTGTAGCTATTAAAATTCAAATGTAATATGGCTGTTATAAAGTTTGTAATTTCTTAACACATGATCATCCTTTTTTGACGTTTTATTGTTGTTTGGTAAGGTGTTCTTCTTTATCATGCAGTGATTTTTAATAGATACTATGTCGCACATCCCCGCCAGGTTGTCCAAGCACCTTTTTGAGTACGATCCAGCTCAGCTGTCTTCCGATTTTCTGGATGATCTCAAAGCTCGTCTTTCCATTTTTCGGGGTGAGAATCCTGAAGTAACTATTGCCATTCCTGCTTACAACGAAGAGAAGAATTTGCTGCGAACTTTATCTTCTTTGGCTGACATGAAAACGCTCTATAAGACGGAATTAATCATCGCCAATAATAATTCCAAAGACCGTACCCAATATTTACTGGAGGCCTGTGGAGTTCGATCTGTATTGGTTACGCAGCAAGGAATTGGCTATGCTCGTCAGGCAGGGCTTGAGGCAGCCAGAGGGACCTACCTACTCAATGCCGACTGTGATTGTATCTACCCAAATACCTGGGTAGATGCTCTGGTGACACCTCTTACGAAACCCGATGTAGCCTGTACCTATGGCACTTATTCTTTCATTCCCAGTGCGATAAACTCCTCTTCGGCATTGAGTTTTCATGAGATGATTTCAAAATTGGGTTTTCAGATACGGGTATGGAGAGGGTACGAATACGTCAATGTCTTAGGTTTTAATTTTGGATTTCGCCGAGCAGATGGTCTCGCTGTTGGAGGATTTCGGGTGGATGCCGGGCATCAGGGAAATAAGGCCGCCGCTGGCGTTTGTGAAGACGGCTGGATGGCCATGACGTTACTTGACAAGGGTAAAATCAAACACATAACCAAAGGGGCTCATGTCTGGACAGACGACCGAGTATTAAACCGGGACGGAGGCGTTTGGAAAGCTTTTGGTAAACGGGTCAAAGTAGAACTTTCCCGGCTAGTCAAAGCTCCCCAATAATGAGATATTACATCCACCCTCTTAACCGCATAATCTATGGAACAGCCTCTCGTCTCGTTTATTACCATCAATTATAATCAACCAGAAATTACTCGTCAGTTTCTGGATTCCTGTCAGAAATTAACGTACCCACATATTGAAATAATCGTGGTTGACAATGCTTCTAGAGAACGGCTGTCGTCCGTTATTTTTGAAGGTTTATATCCTAAACTTAAGATTATACGTAGCGAGGTAAACCTGGGCTTTACCGGAGGTAATAATCTGGGTATGGCACAAGCCTCAGGGGATTATTTCTTCATTGTAAACAACGATACAGAGCCAGAAGGGCAATTGGTTGAAGAATTACTGGAGCCTTTTGCAAAAGATTCACAAATAGGGGTGACCTGCCCTAAAATAAAGTTCTTTGACCAGCCTGATATAGTACAGTTTGCGGGTTATAATCCAATGAACCTTTTCACAGGAACGGCCACACCCATTGGCCTTTATGAAAAGGATGGTATTCAGTTTGATACCTCAGGCTATACTTGCTTTGCACATGGTTGTGCCATGATGGTAAAAAAAGAAGTTATTCAAAAAGTAGGACGGTTTGCAGAGAAATTCTTTTTATATTATGAAGAGCTGGACTGGTCACAGCGGATCATTGATGGTGGATTCAAAATATATTATCAAGCTTCCGCCTTGATCCTGCATAAAGAATCGGTTTCTGTAGGGCCAAATAGCCCATTAAAAACCTATTACCTAACCCGCAACCGAATTCTATTCATACGTCGTCATGGGAAATCATTTCAGAGGTTTGTCTTTTATTTATTCTTTGCTTTCTGCGTATTACCCAAACATATACTGATGTATTTAATCAAAGGTAAGTGGGATCACATCAGAGCATTTTTACAAGGAACATTCTGGAATCTTTATTCACCTAGTAGGTCACCTGTGTGAAATAACGGTGATGTTTGAAACGTATACCATTCAAATTCATTTTTAATTTAACAAAGTCTAAATGAATTCTTCGTGAATAATGTAGTCAATGCTGGTTTCCTGGGCCTCCCATAATTTTCATAATGATCATAAAACTTCTAACTTTTTCTTTTGATCAAGAGAATATGTTACCTCAACTAGGGCAGCCATTAGATAAATATATACACTTGACGGAAACTGAACCAATGCTTCCTGTGGATAATTACCAATGTTTAGGACAAAAATACCTAATGTCATGGCCAGACAATAAGATTTTAATTCCTTGTCCTGTATGGCATAATAATTAGTAATACCAACTTTTAAAATATAAAACATTAAAAGACAAAAAATAAATAATCCGATCCATCCCATTTCAACGGCTACACGTGTATACCCACTGTCAGGTGGGAAATTAGCTAAGAAAGAGTAAGGAGCAAAGCGTATACCCCACACGCCAGTTGCCCCTAAACCACCACCCATAGGATGAGATAAAATATACGGCTGGATACGTTTCTGGTTTATTTTTCGAACGTTAAAAGAAGCATCTTCTGAAGGTCTGAAAGCAGTTTGAAAACGATATAAAGTAGGGTTAGTAGTGGGAATAAAAATAAGAATAGCGATAACAATGGCAGCCACAATTGAAAACTGTAAAACTAGCTTATTATAATTTAAAATAGCATATAAGGCAAGCCCCGCTGGAATTAATACGTAAGCTCCCCTAGTTCCAGAATACAACATCGCCAACCAGTAAAGCCCAATTAAAAAAACAAGAAGTATTTTGGCTTTTATTTTTTTTACTCCTGAAATAAGACCGATACAGATCATCCCAGCAACAACCATATTGTAAGAAAATGCCACTGGATCTGAGAGGATAGAGCTTTTTCGCCAGTGACCATCAATAAATAAAAGGCTGGCAATTAATGGGTCTGAATACAAATAGGCCAATTCTGAATCAGAATAGCCGATATATTCCTGTTTTAAGCAGTACAAGGCTGCCAGAGCTGCCAGCCCTAACCATAATCTAATAATAATTCTAATAAATCGTACTGTACGTATTTGATATTTAAATACAAAATACACTAACATAACCACTGCCACTGATCGAACGGTATATAACCAGGCAAGTCTGGATTCAGCAACTGGATTAATGGCTTCAAGTAAATTGTAAGCAATCCAGATCAGTACCATTATACTTACAGGACCCTTAAAGATACCCCAATTTGGATCTTTCTTTTGCTGAATAAACAAGCCTAATACTAATAATGCTTGTATACCATCCATTACGGTTCCCAATGGAAAAGGAATATTAAACCTCATGATGAAAAAGAGAAGATAAGCCATCACGAGTAATATTATAATACCAAAACTAGGGTAAGCAACAATTCCGTATACTACGGGTATGGTAATAATTGCTACGAGTATAGCTGCACCAATTCCTATTCCAAAGCTTATAGTTAACCAGGCAAATAGTAAAGAGGCAAGCAATAACAAAAGCATGCCAAATACCCTCTTAATATTCTGAGATCGTGAAAAATTAGATCCCGATTTATTAGCTAGGATCATATTTACGATTAAAAAAATAATAGTTTAAAAAAGAATACAAAGACACTGGCAAAGGCTATCAAAATAGCTACTTTACGGGTTATTAAATCTATTTTACTCAGATATTTGTCCTGTTCAATTAATGTTACTTTAGCAACTTTAGGGCGTATTTTCATGGATTAATCTTTATGAATTTTTGGTGCCATGCTTGGTAGCTACTGAATAGCTGTTTGCTTTTTTTACTTTCAATAATGCTAAAATCTGAAAAGCGATGAAACGTGGAATATTAACCAGTGATTTATAAATTCGTTTATCGGTTGGGGAAGCCAACAAAGCAATAAAGAAGCCAGCTACGAATAAAAATAAACCAAGCAGCCAGATGAGCCCTGATGTAGGCCAGAAAACAAAGTTGATTGCCATTAAAAGTACCGATAACAGCAGGAAAATAAAGAGGGGAGGCCTCAATAATACAATCCCGAATACAAACGAATTCCAGTTTAATTTACGAATACCGTTTAGCACCAAATCAAACCCAAATGAAAAATAACGAAACCAGGTGTTAATCCATCGGGCTCGCTGCTTAACCAATTGTTCAGAATGAGTTGTTTTTTCGTCGTATACAATGGCATCTGTGGTAAAAGCGATGCGTAGGCCTTTTTTAACAATAGCATATTGTAAAACCTTATCGAAACCAGCCCCAGTAATATCTAAGTGTTCCAAACATTTTCGATATAGAGAGGTTGTAAAGGCCATACCAGATCCCGCCAATGTTGCCGAAGAGCCTATACCAAACAAGATTTTTCCATCATAAAAATGATAATAAATGTCACGGGAAGCATCCAGACAGGCAAAGGTTGTATTCAGGTTTTTAGCTTCCCGAATGCCCTGAACAGCCTCAAAACCTTGATCAAAATAAATGTTAAGTTTATTTAAATAATTAGAGTCAACCAGATTATCACTATCGATAATGGTTAGGCGTTCGTGTGGACGAATGAAGTTACAGATTGCGTAAAAATGAGATTTTATATTACTGGATAATACTGTTTCTGGTCGTAGAATCCGAACCCGTGGGTCTGTAAAATGCAGTGACGAAATATCACAATTATCAGCAATAACGTAAATAATATAATTGCTATACTTTAAACTAAGAATTGAATTGACTACCTGTGGCAATAGATCGATTTGTTCATAGGCAGTAACAATTACGGCGTAATCTGCCTCAGTTGTTGGTTGCATTTTTTGATTTTGCTTTGGCCATAAACCATAAGCAATCAACCATATAAATGGTAAAATCAGATTGTACCCTATTGTAATCTGAAGAACTATCCATAAATAATATAACCAGAGCATATTTATCCTGATTAAAAGTATCTTACTTTATTTAAAATCCATCCTATAAAACGATTATCGAGGCTTTTTAAATAGTCTTCAGAAGGTTCTTTAGAAGCAGTGATCGCCTGACCAGCTTCAAATACAGCAATGTTCTTGTCAGTAAATAAGAACCATTCTTTCGCTTTGTTAAGTGTATCGAGTGAAGACGTTTCAATAATTACCAAATCAAACGAATTTGTAAATTGCTGAATGAGGGTTGTTATCGTTTTATCGCTAGCTAATTCGAGTACTGAATAATCGCCACCTCGATTACCAATAATTGATATAGAAGCTTTGGGCTGAATAATTTGTGGGTCAGTTAGAATATCTTCAATGAAAACTGAAGTTTGGCACAGTTCTGTTATAGAAGGGTGATCAAAGTTTCCATCTATAAGCAAAACTTTCTTATAAATTTTAGCAAAAGAATAGGCAAGACTAATAATAATCTGGGTTTTACCTTCCTCAGAAGAGAGACTAGTAACACCTAGGATTTTTTTGCCAGATAATTCTTTATCCAGCTCAAAACGAATCGAGTTAACCAGTTTTTTATATTGGATTACGGTCTTGTTATTCGTAGGCTCATTCCAGAATTCCTGTTTAAGATCTGTATCCAAAATATTGACATAACCCAGTACGGAACTTTCGGTATAATTTGCGAGTTCTTGAGGCTGAATAATTGACTTGTCAAAATAGAAAATAATAAAAAACACAAGAATACATAATACAAAACTTATTACTCCTGCCATAATGATAATAAGCATTTTTTTTGAAGGAGAAATAATGCCTAGTGTAGCCTTCTCAATTAAACGTAACTGCAGTGTTGACAGAGACATCATTTTAGCTTCATTATAACGCTGAAGAGCTTCGATATACTCTTTACTTGCTATATCAATACTTGTTTCATAACGCTGAATACTGGCTTCATTTGGCACTAACTGGTCAAATTTTCGATTTAGTCGATCTAGTTCTTGTTGTATGGAACTAATACTGTTTTGAGCGAGTTCTAATGAAATTTCAAGCTGTAATTTCTGGCTAATTAGATCACCTTTTACTGATAATGGATTATATATGTATTTATCAGTAGAGGCGTTAATCTGTTCAGTAAGTTTATTCTGAAGGGAATCTACGATAGATTTTAATTTTGAATCATAGTTACTTCTAAAATAAGCATCATTTGTGGATTTTAATCGTTGTTTAGTGGTAATAATATCTTGATTAATTGCCGTCATAGAACTTTCTAAATACTTCCGATCCGCAGGATTAAACTTGTTGTCAATATTTTTTATTGCGGCAGTATAAGAAACAACATCTTTAAGAGCAGCTTCTTTTTTAGTTTCAAAATCAGCTATTTGACCGTATAAACTTCTAGCTTGTTCATTTAAATTTAAGACCCTGTTCTGGATTTTATATGATTTAAGTTTATCCATTCTACTGTTGAGTGTATTCATTTTTTCAAGCATGAAACTTTCCAGTAATTCAATGGACTTTGTGTTACTGCTTTGTAAACGGAAAGAAAAATTATTAATAAATTCATTGCAAAGCGTATTAACAGCAAACGCAGTTAATCTTGAGTCTGTACCTTCAAACTGAACTATTATAAAATCACTGTCTTGTATACGATATATAATGAAATTTTTAGTTAAAGTTGCTGCATCATAATCAACGGATTTTAAAATTTCAATAAGTTTACCTTCTTTTAAGTTCAGTTCGGATAACTCTTCGTGCCTTTGTAGTTTTCGAGTATAGGTCTGGATGGCCTGTTGTTTTTCTTGAGGAGATAATTCTTTGATTATATTGCTAGGTTTACAAAAAGCTTCACTTTCGTTTTTTAAGTCATGTAGAATTAATTGGTACGAGACCTGATCAACAATTCTTTTAAGAAGAAAATTCTGAATGATATTTTGAAAATCCTGATTTATCTCTGCTACTTGGGATATTTCTTTGACAAACGAATAACCTTGATCGGTTTTATCGACAAGTCCTGTAGCAATTGTGGCTTGTGACTTGTATTGATCAGGTAATTCTTTTACTATAAAATAAGCTGCGAGTATTGTTAATAATGGAACTAAAACTAAAATAAGTTTATTCCTTTTTAACAAATGCAGAAATCTTGAAAAATCCATATTTTGTGATTAAACAAAAATTATTTCTATTTACTTGGTTCAATTTTGACGTCTTCTAACTTCTGACCAATTAATTCTTCAAGCTTGGCTTTAGCAGTTAAAGCTTCAGATTCAGAAACAAGCTTGGTTTGAATATAATTCGTATATGTTACAATTATTTGATTGTATTCATGTAACGTTTCTTCACCTTTTTCAAATTTATATTTCATATATTTTACACTAGCTTCTAAATCAACTAAAGTTTGCCTTTTAATTTTCAAAACAGCCATTTGCTGTATATAAGTAAAATACCGTTGTTTTACTTCTGCTTCTAAATTAAGATCATAAGCTATTTTGTCATAAACTACTGTGTTGTATTCTTCTTTAGCTTGTTTTAGTTGTGTTGGTTTTTGTAATAAATTCCCAAGATTTAGTACTAGACCAAATTGATATCCATTTAGAAAATTTGGATTTATTAATGTAGTTGTTTGTTGTGGACTATATAGAAATGAAAAAGATATAATATCATAATATCCTCTTCTTGCTCGTTGAATATTGGCATCAGCAGCTGCTATTTTAGCAATGTTTGACTTTACTTTTGGATAATTATTTTTCGCTATTTCTATTAATTTATCTAGAAATGGATATGAAATATCCTGAGCTAAGCTTTCTTCAAAAACTTGGCAATATGATTCAAAAGACAATAATAATATAAGATTTAATAATAAAAAAAAACGAGATTTCATGAGTATAATAATTCGAATAAATTAAATAATTAATGGATCTGCCTTACTTGTACTTGACAAAATATTATATACACTTGTTTAATACATTGTTTATTTTAATGTTAAATGTTCATATATAATCTATCTTATGTCAAATATAGTATTTTGTTAATTAATCATTAAGAATATTTATTCATGCTTACAATAATATATACTATCATTGATTTAATGTCTTTAATGAATAGATATTAATTTATATCTAATGGTATAATTTATCAAAATTATATTATTTACTTTGTTTTTCGACTATTATTAGATCGGTTTATTCCAAACTTTATTTTTAAAATCATACTGTTTTAAAATTTTAGCTGGATTACCTCCAACCACACTAAATGGTGGTACATTTTTAGTTACAATGCTACCACCTGCTACTACAGAATGTTTACCAATCGTAATTCCTGCCGTTATAACTGTATTTGCTCCAATCCAGCAGTCTTCTTCTATTGTGATTTTCGACGTCTTAATGGGTTGTAAACAAATGGGAACATCAACATCTTCATACTCGTGATTTAAACCAGATATAACCACATGTTGAGCAATAATTACATTTGATTCAATATCAACAGGGCCAATAATAACATTGGAGATACCTATTGTACAATTGTTTCCAATGTTTACATCTCCGACACCATTGTTTATAACGGAATAAGATTCGATAATGCTTTCTTTGCCAAGTGTGAATCCTCGAAAAGGAAGTACATCTAAACGCACGTGTGGACGAATTATGGCGGATCGTTCCTTTTTATGTACAAATGGATTTACAAACCATCTTATCCATGTTCTTGGTCTAGCTTCATTTACGATTAATTTGTGAACCCATTTTTTTAAGTCTGGGTTATTTTCTATATACTGTTTTAAACTCATTTATTTTAAGAGAAAATTTTTAATTGATTTGACTAATAAAGACATCGAATTTTCCCAATTATGTTCCTGAGCGAAAACAATTTTTTCACTAACTGAGGATAAATTCTCACCGTTTAAAGCTTTTTCGATATATGTTATAAATTCTGTATTGTTATTTGCTAAAAAGACATGTTCTTTAAATAAACTCATTGTTTCTGTATTAATTGCAACGATCGGTTTTCCAATGGCTAAATATTCGTCAATCTTCCTAGGATAATTACCAATTGTAACTTCATTAAAAACCTGTGGATTTATCAAAACATCCATCGCATATAAATAGTCTGGTATAGTATGAATTGGCCTTGATCCTAGAAATATAATATTAGTATAAGTAGATAATTTTTTAGTAGGAAAAGAATCCTCAGTAGCTCCAATTAAAATTATTTGCCAATCCGGATGTGCAATAGCAATTGCTTCAATTAATAATACATCTAATCGAAGTGTAGTAATAGTTCCTGTATATCCAATTCTTGGATGTGGTATCTTAGCTACGTCGTCAGGTACTATATAATTACCATCAAACAATTCCAAAAGACATCCCTGTCCAATATAGGTGCTATTAGTATTATATTTTAATGCTATATTGTTGTAATACAGTGAATTACTAACTACTATGTCAGCTTTTTGCATTAGAAGGGGCTCTAATCTTTGACCATGACGTTTCCAATAGTCTACTGCCAGGAAATTATCTCTTATATAATAGATGTATATGGACGGATTTAATATTTCTTTTAAATAAAATCCCTGGATCATGTCATTGTCGTTTAGGATGACATAATTATTCCATTTTAAACTTTTTAAAGCTTTTATAATATCATTAGCTAGGCATTTACCATTCCATTTATTAAAGAAATCATAAATAAAGCCATCATTGATCCAATTAAATGATCCTAATATACTAGCAGGTGATAAAACCCACAGATTTTTTTCGACCTCAATTAATTGCTTACCATTATTTTCTTTGATAAAATTATTTCTCTCTTCTAATCTTTGATTTTTGCGAAATTTTACTGTCCAATCCAAAGGTTGATTGATAAATAATACCTGATGATCCATGGCTAATGTTTTAGCCATATCCCGAATATTACTACCCATGTTTTTTTCTTCCCAAGGTTGTCTGGAAATAATTACAAAATTCATGTTAGGTGTACTGTAAGAATGGCGATTATTTTATAAAATGTATATCGAAATTATACTTAATCTGTCTGTATATTGTTCTTATTATCTTAATAAGGAAATTTGGGCTTTGTGTCCAAATGTTTCTCGTCATAGTACTTGGCTCGTTTTCAGTATTTTTTTGCTTTAATAAACTTTTAAAATCATTATAAAATAATCCTTTACCTTTATTCTGGATAAATGAAATACACATTTTGTATTCCATTTTGTCTCCTTTTATTCCTTCTGCATATCTTCCAAATTTCTTTAAGAAAGTACTCCTTCTTAAATGAGGATGATCACTGTAAGCATAAATTTTAGTATAATCTAAGCCAAGAGTAGGCGTATACATTTCCGAAAAACCTTTTACTGGATTCTTTCGATAAGGATAGGGTATATATGCATAAAAACGAACTATATCTAGAGTCGGATCGATTTGCATAAATGATAAAGCATTTGCAAGATGTTCCGGAAATATTGCTAACGGCTCAAAATCTTCCTGTATATATAAAGTATAAGGTGTTTTTACAGCGTCCTGACCTTTATTTATGTTATTTCCTAGACCTTTATTTATTTTAGTAGTAACGAATTTAAAAGGATGATTATTTTGTATTTTTTTAATATATTCTAAGTGTTCTGGACGGCTTCCATCGTCCGACACAATAATATCTCCAAATTTACAATTAAGCTTTTCAAAACTGGTTAGAAGATTTTCTAGAGAAGCACTTCTGTTGTAATGAGTAACCAGTAGTGATATACTATCAAAATAATATTCTTTCATATGATAGATACCTATTTAAATAAAACAAGTTGAAAACTGTTTTTAATAAACCTGTATTTAAGATATATCCAACGTAAAACCTGAATATGTAACTTTTTTTTTTGTTTCCAGTCGGACCGAAACTCAGCAGTGCTTGGTTCTTCTGACGTATTAACCTGATCAAATACAGATGTAAATTTATTATAAATGAGTCCTTTTCCTTTGTTTTTAATGAAAGATAGACACATTGTAAACTCACAAATGTCACTATTTGTATTTTCAATATATTTTCCAAATTTATTGAAAAAAGTACTTCTTCTTAAATGAGGGTGATCACTATAATAATAAAACTTCAAATGATTACTGAACCATAATTGAGGTTTAAAAATCATTAACGAAAATCCTTTGCCATATTCTTTTACATAAGGGTATGGGAAATAGGCATAAAATCTTGCTATATCTAAACTTGAATCAACTTCCATAAAATTTAATGCATCTAGCACGGGTATATGGAAACCTGGTAGTGGAACGAAATCTTCCTGGACATATAGTGTATAAGGTGTTTCTACTGCGTCCTGACCTTTATTTATATTATTACCAAGACCTTTATTGATAGAAGTTGTTATTAATTTGAAATTATACTTTGCTTGTAAAACTTGTAATGCCTTCTGATGCTCTGGCTTGCTCCCATCATCTGAAACTATAATATTCTCAAAAGCTATACCTAGATTTTCTAAATTATCTAATAAATTTTTAAGTGAGTTGCTCCTATTATAGTGAGTAACTAACAAAGTTATGCCCTTTAAATATATAGTCGATTTCATAAGTTTAGTGTATCATTTTATTACTATTTTTCTTTTCTGTATAAAATAATTTCCTGAATGGATATTTTATACTTATGTGTTAATAATAAATAAATACTTCCGCCAATTACTATTTCTATAGCTGTATTGACAATTCCATTAGAGCCAACAAAATATTTATATATACTAATAGCTCCTACCATCAGTAAACAGAAAAATAGAGGCTTACTAAAGAATGCCAGAAATTCTTTAAAAAAGGAGCCAACTAAATAATAAACTACGAAAAAATTCATAATGGTACTGATAATCATACTAATTAAAAAAGCAGTAGCAATGCCATATATCTGATATTTATTACCAAGCCAGTATAATAAAGGTATCTTTGCAATTAGTGTAATCAGATTAATGTAAAACAATAAATTTGGTTTCCCTTTTGTAAATGCAAGTGTAAATAATGGATTGCATAAAAAATAAAAAATGCTAACAAACACAAATATTTTAATAAGCGGTATGGTTGGCTCCCAACCAGCACCGTATAATAAAGGAACTACACTGTCTGCTGTAATAAATAAACCTGCAATAAGTGGTAAATTAAGATAACTTACCAGGTCAAGAATATGTAAATAAGATTTCTTTAATTCATTGTTATTATCCTTTATTTTAGCCAAAATTGGAAAAGCAACCTGCAAAATTATTGGATTAAGCTTGGTGATCGGAAAGATGGCTAATTGATAGGCAACTGTATAGAAACCAAGTGATTTCACCCCTAGTAAACCACCTACAATGATATTATCAGAGTTGCCGTTAATAAAACCTAACAGGGCATCGCCTACATTGTATATGCCAAACTTTAAATGTTCTTTGGTAGATGCAATATTTAAGTAGAGTAGGGGTGTAAAAAGTTTTCGTCCGAAGAAGATCTGCAGTGCAGTACGAACAATATGCATGGCTAATTGACCAAAGATCAATGAAAGTTCTTCAAAATTGCTATAAGCCAACGTGATTGCTACAACAGTGCCCGTTACTGCCCCAGCGATCTCCATGATTGCTATTAACTTGAATTTCAGTTCTTTTTGTAACAGAAACAGATAAAGTTGCCCGAAATAAATGATTACAAAGTAGAGTGAAGCAAACTTAATGACGCGGTCAAGCTTGGGCTCTTTGTAATAAGCAACGATTAGTGGAGCACTGAAATAGACAATCAGAAAAATGATGAACCCCAGTAGTAAACTTACAAAGTAAAGACTTGATAAAACCTTACGGTCATTTTCCTGTTTATAAATAATGGAATTAGAAAAACCTAAATTACTGAAAATGTAAAATAGGTTGATAATCAGGGTGCTAATACTAATTACGCCAAAAACTGATGGATCTAGAAGCCGAGCCAGGATCGTTACTTGTACGAATTGAAAAATCGTAGAAATTACAGTGGAAATGCTTATCCACTTTCCTCCGTCAATGGCGTTTTGCTTATTACTCATGCAGATACAGGCGGTAGCTGAAAATCTATGTGAAAACGTTTGGCTAGTATAAAGTCAGGTTAAAGCCTGACCACGTGCTTGGCCAATAACATAGGTACTGCGAAGTTGCTGAATGTGCAGCTGTACGAGTAGTGGATAAGTAAAGCATGATCAAATGGCGGTTTGATAATGAATGTATGTTCAAAAATAGTATACATTGGTCTAGTCAGCAAATGTAGCCACCAATTAATTCTGTAAGATTCTTAAGTGCAGGAATACTATTTTCTTCATTTGGGAGATAAGTTATTGATAGTCAAGATGAGCACATTTTTATGATATTTGTAGTTTAAGTATATATAACTAAAAATAAATTATAATATAAAATACTAAATTAGATAGATTGGCAGGTTAGGATATGGCTATCTTAAGGAGCCAGACGTTCAATTAACCAGTTTTGATCAGCTTGCCGGGTGTAAGCAATCCGATCGTGCAGACGTGAGGGGCGGCCCTGCCAGAATTCCATATAATCAGGAATAAGAATATACCCGCCCCAATGTTCTGGCCTGGGTATGAGCTGGCCTGCAAATTTTTCCTCAAGCTCCTTTTCACGGTTCTCTAAATATTTTCGGTCAGGTATAGGTTCACTTTGGTTTGATGACCACGCTCCGAGCTGACTGCTTCGTGGGCGTATTGCAAAATACTGGTCAGATTCCTCGGGAGCCACTTTTGTTGCTATTCCTTCAATGCGAACCTGGCGTTCTAGTTCCCCCCAAAAAAAAGTCAGGCAGGCATAAGCATTTGTGGCAAGCTCTTTACCCTTTTTACTGTGGTAATTGGTAAACCATACGAAGCCGCCATTATGAACGTTTTTGAGTAAAACAATCCGTGCAGAAGGGCGATTATCCTGCGAAACAGTAGAAACCAGCATAGCATTAGGCTCCTGTAGTTTGGAGGACACCGCTTCGTTAAACCAGATTTTGAACTGTTCAATCGGATCTGAAGCAACGTTCGACTGATCAAGTTGTCCTTTGGTATAATTTTCTCGTAGTGCAGTAAGATCGAGATCGGATGATTGCATAAAGGTAAAGTATAGAACGGATCGTCAAAAAAACGACCGTTTTAATGAATAGTGGGTGAAATTGACTTAAAAAAATCAGACTAAAAAGAATGGAATCTTACGTCTGGCTTAGTCAGTCCCAATTTTATTCTATTTTTGCCACTCCAACAATGGGTAAAGGATTTCAAGATGATTGACGAGAACCAAATAGTCCCTGGATCAACGCCTCAAGAGCAACCATCCAGCAATACGGCGGATGAAAGTCAGGTAGCCGGGGAAACGCGTTCGGACATACCAGCGATTGACGCAGCAACTCCTGCTGCGGAAGAGAGTATTGTTTCTAATGACTCTACGCTGGGGGTTATGGCTGAAGCGGCCCCCGAAGTGGCTGAACCTTCGGTTCCTACAGAAAATACAGAAACGGTAGAAGAAACACCGCTTGATGAAGAAACAGAAACGCATACAGACTATGCTAGTTTATCGAAAGAAGAATTAGTGGTGCTGTTGGAGACGACGTTGACAGCTGTAAAAGTGGGAACAGCAGACATAAAAATAGTAGATAGCTTACTGAAAGAAGTAAAACCGGTTTTTGATCATATCAAAATAAGCGAACGCCAGGATGCTCTTCAACGTTACCTTGCAGAAGGTGGCGAGGAAGAAGGCTTTGCTTACAAGATGGATGCACTGACCCAGAAATTTGATCAGATATATGGTCAGATTCGGGCAGAGCGAAACCGCCATTTCCAGCAAGCAGAAAAAGCCCGTGAAGATAACTTCGCGAAAAAGACCGATCTTCTTAATAAGCTGCGTGAATTGATTGAAGGGGAAGAAAAGAGCGGGGCTGTTGAAAAAAACTGGGATACTTTTAAACAAATTCAGGCTGATTGGAAAGCGGCTGGCAATATTCCTTCGGCTCATAATAATACGCTCTGGCAGACTTATCATGCTCTGGTAGATCGTTATTTTAATAATCGGAATATTTATTTTGAATTAAAGGAACTGGACCGGAAGCGGAACATGCAGCAAAAAATTGATCTGATTGAACGGGTCGAAAAAACGGCTGCTTCTGTAGAAGGCGGTGAGGCCATTTCGGGTAAAATACTGGATGAAGCAAATGAATTATTTGAAGAATTCAAGCATATTGGTCCGGCTCCGCGTGAAGTAAATGAAGAACTGTGGCGTCGTTTTAAAACGGCTCTTGATTTATTGTACAGCAAGAAACGAGAGCAAAATGAGCAGCAGAAAAGCCAGGCAGATGAAATTTATAAGCTTAAGGCTGAAATTGCATCGATAGCCGAAACGTTTACCGGGTTTCATTCTAGTTCAATTAATGAATGGAACGATAAGACAAAGGCATTACTTGCCGTACAAGATCAATGGAATGGGGTGAAAGGTCCAATGCCTCGGGACAAAGGACGTGAGCTTAGTCAGAAATTCTGGGCTGATGTTAAAACGTTCTTCCGTAACAAAGGCGAGTTTTTCCGTCAGCTTGAAGCAAAACGGGAAGAAAACCTTCGTCTGAAAACCGCTTTGTGCGAACAGGCTGAAACAATTCTGGCTACGGGTGATGATTCTTCAGAGGCTACCAATACGATCATTGAATTGCAGCGTCGTTGGAAGACTATTGGCCATGTACCTGAAAAGATGCGTGATAAGATTTTCGATCGGTTTAAAGCAGCTTGTGATGCTTTCTTTAATAAGAAACGTACAAAAAATGCAGATATCGAGCGAGAATACGAAGATAATCTGTCCAGGAAAAAAGCCCTTTGTGAAGAAATTGAAAAAGGAGCCAAATCGGGTAGCCCAGATCTTGATAAACTGAATGCATTTAAAAGCCGCTGGGCTGAAATTGGTTTTGTACCGCGTAAAGAAATGCAAAACATTCAGCAACGTTATATCAAGGCCGTAAATCAGTATGTTTCTGCGATGGGCAAACTAAGTACCCGTGAAAAAGAACAACTGGTATTGGAAAGCGAAGTTGAGCTCGTCAAGCAGGAGCGTGGGAAAGGCGGAGCATCCATTGATCTTCGTGGAAAGGAAAATGACATTCGCCGGAAGATTCGCAACCTCGAGGACGAGATTGCACAAATGGAAAATAACCTGGCTTTCTTTGCTCGCTCGAAAAATGCCGACAAAATCAAACTTGATTTCGAAAAAAGAATTGAAAAAAGTCGTAATGAGCTTGAACAACTCGAACACCAGCTTCGCGTCGTGCGAGAGGCTGAAGATGAGTAAATTAATGCTGTTTGAGAATGAAGCCCCAGGCAATTTTTTGCCTGGGGCTTCATTCATTTTTTGCAGTAGTCTATAAAGTTTTTATAAAAAAATACTCTTACTATTGACCTGGCCTCTTTTTTGCATTACTTTTGCAGCATGATTCGGGAAGAGAAAGAAAAACAATTCCCAGTCAAAGAGGCCTCCTTAGCTCAGCTGGTAGAGCAACTGACTTGTAATCAGTAGGTCATTGGTTCGATCCCGATAGGGGGCTCTTGAAAGCACTTAACATTCTGTTGAGTGCTTTTTTTAATGATTTGATTTCAGGAATCATTACTTTGGAAAGCTATTTTAGTTGTGACAAAATCCGGTACGAATGCTTCGCTATGAAAGCTGATTAAAGCCGTCATTGTAGAAAATACGTATTTCCTAATTAATTACACAGAAGAAATTATTGAACCAACCCCACGATAATGAAATTTGCCTTTCTTCTTTTTTATGTTTGTATAAGTTCTGTTTTTCTTAGCTCGTGT
Organism: Siphonobacter sp.; assembly: GCA_047605205.1. Classification (GTDB taxonomy): domain Bacteria; phylum Bacteroidota; class Bacteroidia; order Cytophagales; family Spirosomataceae; genus Siphonobacter. The sequence continues at coordinate 618 of JASGGE010000022.1, read as the reverse complement.
TGGGCACCCCGCTGTCCAATGAAGAGTTGTCATGTCAGGATGGAGCATCGGCACGAAGGCCGTATTTATCGGGGTGGCTCTCTTTTTTCTTCTCCGGTTCATGGTTTTGGCTGGTCGGCTAAAAATCGAAAAGGTGAGGCGGAAGAAAAATCACTTTATCGAAAGAATAATGATTCGAAGTCTAAAAAGAAATTTAAAAAGCTGCTTCCCTGGGAGAAAGTATGATCACACTTTTCTGAACCACATTATCTGCTATTTTGACCCGAAGACCAATTATAAGTTACTGGCCAGGAAGCCCGCAGCTGAGTTGTATCTCCGTAATTTAATGAAAGTGTTTTGTGAGTAGAGACATCTTTTAACAAGGTAAATGACCCATTTACCTTGCCCTCTTCATCAATCCATTTGTAATCCAGCCCATTTTGGTTTACCTCCGGGTACACGGACCCACCTTTATCTTCCCCATACATGAAGGCAGGATAGTAGCCTGATCTTCCGTAACTTTCTGCAAATAACGGCTTCTGACAAGACGCTGGGCATATCCTGAAAAGCAATTTATAAAAAGCAATGGCAGAAGGTAAAAGTATCGTTTCATTTCCTGAAAAATCTTTGAAAAATCGG
>JASGGE010000021.1:0-34162 GCA_047605205.1 Siphonobacter sp. | reverse complement strand
GGAATTGTAATTCTCTCATATTCAGAACGTAAGACGTAATTCTGGGTGAATGTCATAGAATGACCATCCAAAATTAGCTATGTATTAGAAATAGACAAGGCCCAAAGCCGCTCTAAGTCAATCTTTTGAAGAAGTTTCTTTCGAAAGTAAGTTTTTTACATTCACTTAAAATAGCTGAAATCACCCATTAACAATGTTTAATCGGCTAGAAGCATTTTGATAATATAAATTTTTGCAGATTAAATTTAATAAAAACGATCGATTTTTTAATCTATGGCATACTTCTTTAACTAAATGACGTATGCTATTTCACTACTGGCGGAAGCCATCCACCTAACTTGCAACCCATTAACCCATCATGTATGATAAGTATTAACTACTAATATCTTTGTGCTTCAAACTGCTTTACGGAATATCGAGGTTTTTTAGAAAAATAAAATCAAAAATTCTTGATAATGATTGTAATATTTCTGTTCTTAGTATGACGATATAAGTAAGTGAACCACGGATTTTCTGCCTTACTAGTTAAGAATACATTAAGTATTTTTAAAAAACATTTATGATTTGTTAAATCCTGTACTTTGGGGTATTCTTTGTTTGGTTAACAGCCCGCTCAGAAGCGGACGGGGTGCTTTGTAGTACTTATACTGAACAATAACGTTTCCTAGGGGATTTTTCGGCGATTCAAGAAATAAGTATTCAACTTTAAACCGTACGAGCCATGACGTTGGAAGAATTTCTTCAAAGCGATGGATGCGTCCTTATGCTGGTATTTGACCAGTATAGCCCGACGGTTAGTCAATCCGAGCGGGTGTTGGAACGTTTTGTAAGCCAGCATCCTCAAACTCGTTTATTGCGAGTTGCCTGTGGTGCCAGGGACGAATTATTTAAAAAATACAAAATACAGTCCAATCCGACTGTATTAGGTTTACGCAAAGGTCGTGAGGTATGGCGACACGAAGGGCTTACCGATACCCTTACCTTGTCGCAGGCTGAGCCCCGATTGATCGGTAGGCGTTTTTAGGCGTGCCATAAACTAAAGTTTATACTACTTTTGCTGACGAAGAAAAAGATTAATGATGCCAATTCGGTCAGTATTAGCAAAACCTTTAGCAGCCTGGGTCGTTTCGAAGCGTCGGAAATGGGAGAATACCCCAGCTGATATACAGAATTTTTGGTTTAAAAAATTGATAGATTCCGCTCGGAACACGGAGTTCGGGCGGGATCATTTTTTTAGAGATATTCACACCCAGGCCGATTTTCGTCAGGCCGTTCCTCTTCGGGACTACGAAGCACTCAAACCTTACATTGAAAAAGTTGTCCATGGCGAAACGGATATTCTCTGGCCTGGAAAGCCACTCTATTTTGCCAAAACTTCTGGTACAACTTCAGGCGTTAAGTATATTCCTCTTTCAAAGGAATCTATCGGTTTTCATATTAATGGTGCTCGTGACGCCCTGCTGAGTTATGTTCACGAAACGGGGCGTTCAGAATTCCTGGATAAAAAACTTATTTTCCTATCAGGGAGCCCGGAAATGATACTCAAGCATGGCATTCACGTAGGGCGGCTTTCCGGCATTGTGAATCACCACGTTCCGGGTTATCTGCGGACGAATCAACTGCCAAGTTGGGAAACTAATTGCATTGAGGATTGGGAAACGAAACTCGATAAAATCATTGACGAGACCCTTCTGCAATCTATGTCTCTAATTTCAGGAATTCCCCCCTGGGTTCAAATGTATTTTGATCGGATAATTGCTCGTACAGGTAAGAAAATAAAAGATGTATTTCCTGATTTTCAGTTATTTGTATACGGAGGTGTAAATTTTGAACCTTACCGGGCCAAGCTATACGATTCTATCGGCAAAAAGATTGATTCAATCGAAACCTATCCGGCATCAGAAGGCTTTATTGCCTATCAGGATACGCAAACCCAGCCTGGTTTATTGTTACTACTTAATCAGGGGGTGTATTATGAATTTGTGCCCGTAGAAGAGTTTTTTACTGAAAATCCGCGGCGTTTAAGTGTTGCTGAAGTAGAAATTGGGAAAAACTATGCCATTATTATGAACACGAACGCCGGGCTTTGGGGCTATAACATTGGTGATACTGTTAAGTTTGTTTCAAAAGACCCACTGCGGATTGTGGTAACGGGCCGAATAAAACACTTCATTTCTGCTTTTGGTGAACACGTGATTGGGGAAGAAGTAGAAAAAGCCATGGCCTATGCAATTAATCGTCAGCCTGAAACACAACTGGTTGAATTTACGGTGGCTCCCAACGTGACACCGGCCGAAGGTGGGTTACCTTATCACGAATGGTTGATTGAATTTGCCAGCCCTCCACAAAATCTGGAACAATTTGCCGCTGATCTTGACGAAGAATTAACCCGATTAAATGTATACTATGATGATTTGATTACCGGTAATATTTTGCAGTGTCTTAAAATCAAAGTATTACGTAAAGGAGCCTTTATTGATTATATGAAAGCCCAGGGTAAATTGGGTGGACAGAATAAAGTACCCCGCCTGTCGAATGATCGGAAAATTGCCGAGGAACTACGACACTTTTTGAATTAATGGTTTTCGTACGTAGATACGAATTCAAGATTATTGATTACATGCAAAAACGAGCTATTGCTATCCTGGGATCTACGGGCTCTATTGGTACACAAGCACTTGATGTGATTCGGCAACATCCCGACCAATTTCAGGTAGAAGTATTAACCGCCCAGAGTAATGCTGATTTACTTATTCAGCAAGCTATTGAGTTTCAGCCCAATGTAGTGGTAATTGGTACGGAAGAATTATATTCTGACGTTCAACAGGCCCTTGACACGTTTAATATTAAAGTCTATACCGGCGTAAAAGCCCTGTGTAGTGTCGTGCAGATGGACACTGTAGACCTGGTACTGACTTCTATGGTTGGATATGCAGGCTTATTGCCAACGATTAAAGCTATCGAGGCTGGGAAAGCCATTGCTTTAGCTAATAAAGAAACGCTGGTTGTGGCGGGCGAATTAATTATGGAATTGGCCCGGCAGAAGGGGGTGCCCATTTTACCCGTTGATTCTGAACATTCGGCTATTTTTCAATGCTTAATGGGGGAACAGCATAATCCCATTGAAAAAATTATTCTGACCGCTTCGGGGGGGCCTTTTCGTGGTAAAAATCAAGAATTTTTGCAAACGGTTACGAAAACCCAGGCCCTGAAACATCCGAACTGGATAATGGGAGCTAAAATTACCATCGACTCGGCCAGTTTGATGAATAAAGGCCTGGAAGTAATTGAAGCCAAATGGCTTTTTGGACTTGACGCTGCTCAGATTGATGTAATTGTCCACCCGCAGAGTATTATTCATTCGCTGGTGCAATTTGAAGATGGGTCACTAAAAGCCCAGCTAGGTTTGCCCGATATGCGGCTGCCCATTCAGTTTGCTATGGGGTATCCGCATCGCTTATCTGCTGATTTTCCCCGGTTTAATTTCCTGGATTATCCTTCCTTTACGTTTGAAAAACCAGATTCTGAAACATTCCGGAATCTGGCTCTGGCTTTTCAATCACTCGGGAGGGGGGGCAATGCCCCCTGTATTCTTAATGCAGCCAATGAAGTTGCGGTGGAGGCTTTCCTGAAAGATCAAATTGGGTTTCTGGAAATGTCTGATCTGATTGCCGATTGTCTTGATAAAATCAGTTTCATCAAACATCCTTCTTACGAAGACTACGTAACAACCGATACCGAAACGCGGGCTATGGCTTATAGTCGGGTTCGCCGGTCGAAATTTCAAGTATAGTACTTTTAATGATACCTCTATAATGCCTCGTTACGCTTTAGCCCTGGACCTCGTCAATGACGAAACCCTAATTGCCGAGTATGAAAAATACCATGAAAAGATATGGCCTGAGATAGAAGCCAGCATTCGGAATGCGGGAGTTACCAATATGGAAATCTATCGGTTAGGAACACGGCTATTCATGCTAATGGAAGTAAATGATACCTTTTCGTTTGAAGCAAAAGCCGCCGCCGATGCTACGAACCCAAAAGTCCAGGAATGGGAAACCCTGATGTGGAAGTATCAGAAAGCATTACCGATGGCAAAGCCAGGCGAAAAGTGGCTTTTTATGAATAAAATTTTTCAGTTATAGATTAGGTATACAGATTGAACATCTCCAAAGAACCCTTGCCTGGGAATGTATTTCCTGCTTTTGAGCAACAAATGCTACGAGTGAGGAAAAATATCTCTCTGGTAAATTTCTTATAAAAAATATAATTATTTGTATTTCAAATAGTTATACAAAGTACAGATAAATGTAAGGTTTGGCACGAAGTTTTTGCTTTAACAGGCATCATCTGAACGATAAAATGAAGATGTTGACTTGATCTGTAAACCCCCTCCTGAGGAATGTTACAAGGATCAGCCAATTCGTTTCTTGTTAGTCCATTTCAATCTATAAGTGGATTAAAAACTGGAACCAATTCGCATTGATTACGAAAAAGAATGGCTTTTATGGTAGACTTTCTCGGCTCCTGAGAGTATTTCAATGGAATGACGGATTTCCGAAGAAACGGATCTTCTTTTAGGGAAAAGCAGAGATCTTATCGCAAGTACTCTAAATGCTTTTTCAACCGTTTAGACTTTGAGAAGTGGCCAGTTCTGTACTGACCACTTTTCTTTTTGTGCCTAGGATAGTACTTGATAAACGATCAAAGCAGAAACGTAAGCCAAAGCCGTCATATAAAAGAACTGAATGGCTGGATATTTCCAGGAACGCGTTTCACGATAAGTAGTAGCCAGGGTACTCATGCACATCATCGCGAAGACGTAAAAAATCAGTAACGAATACGCCACCGCTGGTGTAAACCGTGGGCCACCTGTTTCAGGATTAATTTCCTTCTGCATTTTCTCTTTTACTGTATCAGCATCATCATTTCCTCCTAGGCTGTAAATGGTAGACATAGTACCGACGAAAACTTCACGGGCGGCAAAAGAAGTTAGCAGAGCTATGCCAATTTTCCAGTCATACCCTAAAGGCCGGATTACAGGCTCAATTACTTTGCCAAGCTGTCCGGCATAAGATGCCTCCAATTGTGCAGAAGCAATAGCATTGGCCTGGTCAGTTTCAGACAAACCAGGCTGTTCTTTAATCACTTGCTGTTCGGCTTCTTTCATTGAACTGCCGGGGCCATAGCTGGCTAATACCCATAGAATGATTGAAATAGCCAGAATTACTTTTCCTGCTTCGGTAACGAACGCTTTTACAGCGTTCCAGACGGTTAACCCTACGTGGTCAAAACGAGGGAACTGAAACACGGGCATTTCCATGATGAAGAAGCTGCGGTCTTTGAGCCGCATTACCTTCTTCATGATCCAGGCGGCAACTATTGCTGCACCAAAACCCAATAAGTATAAACCCATCAGAATCAGCCCCTTAAGGTTGAAAATGCCCAGAATAGTCCGATCAGGTACGACCAAGGCAATCATGATGGTATAAATTGGCAGACGGGCTGAACAGCTCATCAAAGGGGTTACCATGATGGTAATGAGGCGATCTTTCCAACTTTGAATGGTTCGGGCACTCATAATAGCTGGGACAGCACAGGCTACGCTCGAAATAAGTGGAACCACACTCCGGCCGTTTAGCCCAACTTTCCGCATGAGCTTGTCCATTAACACCATTACCCGGGCCATATACCCTGATTCTTCCAGGATGGCAATAAAGGTGAATAGGAACGCAATCTGCGGCACAAATACTACTACGCCCCCAATACCAGTCAGAATTCCATCCGTAAGCAGATTCGTTAGTAAACCTTCAGGTAATATCCCTTTCAGCCATTCGTTAAGAGCCCCAAAACCGGTTTCAATCCAATCCATTGGATATTCAGCCAGGGAAAAAATGGATTGGAAAATTAGAAAAAGAATAGTGAAGAACGTCAGATACCCCCATACCGGATGGAGTATGATCTTATCCAGCCGTTGGGTAAAAGTTTTCTTAGGTATATCGGTTTTTTTGTGAACGGCCTGGTCAGCTACTTTACCCAGCAAAGCATAACGCTCGAGTGTTTCTTTCGTCTGGAAGTCAGTTTCCCGAAATCCATAACGCTGATTAATTGATTGTAACCGGGAGCGGCGTTCCTGATTAAGGTGCTGTATTTTTTCTGATTGACCGGCCATTAATAAAGCCAGATAATCATTTTCAATTTTGAATTCGTCTTTTATTTCTTCCAGAAAGTCTTTCGAAAGGTAATCCAGCGAGAGCGTAGGTTTGGGTCGTTCGGCATGTTCCAGTAATTCGCCTTTAATGGCAAACTTCAGATTTTCCAGCCCTTCGCCCGACTTCGCATTGATGAAAACGATAGGTACACCCAGCTGTTGAGATAGGAAATCAGCATCAAGTTGCAATCCATGGGCCTCGGCAACGTCCACCATATTCAAGGCCAGAATGGTATGGAAGCTTAGGTCAACTACCTGACTAAAAAGTAACAGGTTCCGTTTCAGATTTGAGGCATCAGCAACCACAACCAGAACATCAGGATAATCAGCACTGGCCGGATTTGCTAACGTATCCAGAACGACTTGTTCGTCCAAAGATTTAGGGTATAGGCTGTAAGTTCCGGGTAAATCAACTATCGTTACAGCCAGACTTTTATCCAGATGGGTAATACCCGCCTTACGGTCGATGGTTACACCGGGGAAGTTACCCGTTTTTTGCCGAAGACCCGTTAATGCATTAAAAAGTGACGTTTTGCCACAGTTAGGATTTCCAACTAAAGCAACAATAGGAGCGGTATCAATCATTCTATAATAGATTCAGAAAAAAGAGCCAGTATTGGCTCTTTCCGAAGAGCTAGTTTAATTCAACAATGGCGGCCTCGTCTTTCCGAAGCGATAACACGTAATCTTCACCGATCTGTAAACAAATAGGATCTCCTAGCGGAGCAATAGCCGTCAGTTTGATTTCGGTTCCGGGTAAACAGCCCATCTCAAGTAACTTTAGGGCAAGTGTACTATCTCTAAACCCGGCAATGATACCCTTTTCACCAATTTTTAACTGGGCTAAATTTCGACTGGACATATAATTTATTTACCTAAATTCAGATGATATGTTATTTGGATTCATTCTAAAAGAAGACAAAAGTAAACAAATAGTTCCCAAATAAAGGCTGTTTTCCTGCACAACTCTCAAAAAGATTCAATCCCTGATGGTGAATGATATGGAATGGAAGAGTCAGAGTAAAAACAAATTTCAATCACCAATCAGCCAAATTGTACCGTACCTTTGCGGGAAAATAACGGGAGTATCTGAATAGCAATACGCTGGTGAAGCCCGGGGTACAGTATGCAGGAAGTTAAGGCTCTGATAGCAAAAGAGATACGCCTCGAATGGCGGCAACGGTATGCTCTTAATGGCATGCTGCTTTATCTGGTGAGTACCATTTTTGTTTGTTACCTGAGTTTTCGGTTACGGATTAATCAATTAGAGCCTATAACCTGGAATACTCTCTTCTGGATTATTCAGTTATTCACAGCAGTAAGTGCCATTGCAAAAAGCTTTACGCAGGAACGTGCCGGCCGATTACTATACTACTATACACTGGCCAGTCCGGTAGGAGTGATCCTTTCCAAGATGCTTTATAATACGGGCTTAATGCTGGGATTGTCGTTAGTAGGTTTTGGTGTATATGCGTTCGTGATGGGGAATCCGGTGGGCGATATACTGTTTTACGTACTTTCCATTGCTCTGGGTTCTGTTGGGTTTGCGGGTACGCTTACGATGGTAGCCGGGATTGCCAGTAAAGCAGAAAATTCCCCGACACTTATGTCGGTATTAAGTTTTCCGATTATTCTTCCCATGTTATTAATGTTACTGAAATTCTCTAAAAATGCGTTGGACGGCCTGGCCCGCAGTCAGAGCACCGACGAAATCCTGACGTTATTGGCCCTTAATGCCATTGTCTGGATATTGTCAGTGATTCTGTTCCCGTATTTATGGAGAAGCTAAAATTCCTGACACTATTAATGATTGATTGAAAATGGTTTGGTGGAAATACATTTGTGTTATTTTATTGTTCTATGTATACGTTGGTGGGCTTCTGATGCCTATTCCGCACCAGCCCATTTTATACGAAACAGCCCGGAATTTGTATTTTCACGTACCGCTGTGGTTTGCTATGATTTTTCTGCTGGTGATATCTGTGTGGTATGCCATCCAATACCTGCGAAAAGGAAATATGGACTACGACCTGCAATCGGTAGAGCTAGCGAATACAGGGCTTGTTTTCGGTATTTTAGGATTCATCACCGGAGCCATTTGGGGGAATTATACATGGGGAAGCCCATTACCACAGGACCCTAAATTACTTTCTACGGAAATCGCCATGTTGATTTATCTGGCTTACTGGGTATTACGTGGCTCTTTTCGGGATAATCAGCAACGGGCCAGAATATCAGCCGTTTATAACATTTTTGCCTTTGCTGCTTTTATTCCGTTAACCATTATTTTACCCCGTTTAACTCCCAACTCCTTACATCCGGGCAATGGGGGTAATCCCGGGTTTAAGATTTACGATTCAGAGCATACCATGAAGCTGGTTTTCTATCCGGCTATTATCGCCATGATCCTGCTAGGATACTGGATTTCCAGCCTTCGGATTCGGTACCGCCGACTAAACGCAATTGTTGAAGACAACAGCTAACAGAAGTCATTTTCTGGCTCAGGATTTCGCTATCTCTTTGTAAAACAATGAGTTTAACATAAAGCTGACGATCAAGACTTATATATTCATGAAAAAAGCATCATTATTTTTAGTTTTAATTCTGTTATCAGGCAACCTTTTTGCTCAGCAAGACGTTGAAACGGCCGATACCATGCGTTCTAATGGCAAAATCTTTGTGGTTGTTGCGGTGATTGCTGTGGTACTCACTGGCCTTCTTCTTTACCTTTTTAATTTGGACCGCAAGCTGTCTCAACTGGAAAAAGTAATTAAAAAATAAGACTGTTTTTCAGTGCATTAGTGAATAAGGTCTGACGGATTAGCGTATTTTTGAGCGTAATTTTTCTCCATTCAGCTTCTCACAACCGGCACGATTTTTAGAATTTCGAGCAATACAATGAAAAAAATACACCTCCTGGGAATTGGCGTTATTGCTGCTGCCATTTTTATTCTGTTAAGCACTGCCGGTGACGCCAGCGTATACGTTGATTTTGCTAAAGCGGAAGAAATGGCTAAAGAAGGAAATAACAGCAAAGTACACGTAGTAGGTATTCTTAAAAAAGACGCTACGGGCCAGATTCTTGACTTAAATTACAATCCGGCCATTAACGCCAACTTACTTACTTTTTCCCTGGTTGATGACAACGGTGTTGAACGTCAGGTGATTTACCATGAGCCAAAGCCTCAGGATATTGAAAAGTCAGAAAAGATAGTGGTAGTGGGGCGTATGGAAAATGGGCAGTTTGTCTGTGATCAAGTTTTGCTGAAATGCCCTTCCAAGTATAATGATGCCAAAGCTCCGATGGCAATGAAATAAAGATTGAATGAGATTAACCATTCGATCATTCAAATATTCCCTTATTAACCAAATATGCATTACTGGATTGGAAATACCGGACATCTGGCAATTCTAACTTCTTTTGTTACGGCTGTAATAGCAGCATTTGCATACATAAAAGCTTCTCAACAGAAGCCTGACGCAACTGACTGGCAAAAATTTGCCCGCTATACGTTTTACATTCATGCGGCAGCTGTACTAACAGTTGTGGCTAGTTTGTACTGGATCATTTACAATCATTACTACGAATACCATTACGCCTGGGACAACTCATCGCGTTCGTTACCTGCCTACTACGTATTATCCAGTTTCTGGCAGGATCAGGAAGGTAGTTTCTTACTCTGGATTTTCTGGCAATCGTTGTTGGGGCTGGCGTTAATTACCTATTTCCGGAAAAGTAAAAACGAACAGAAAGTGCATTTTGAAGAGCCCACACTGGCGGTTTTTGCCTTAGTTCAGGCTTTCTTATGTTCAATGATTTTAGGAGTTGTGGTTCCGGAACTGAACTTAAAAATAGGCTCCTCCCCATTCTTATTACTTCAGGAAGCACATCCTGAATGGCCCGTGTGGGCCCTGAAACCTAACTTTATTCCGGAAGATGGAAATGGGTTAAACCCCTTACTTCAGAACCCCTGGATGGTTATTCACCCGCCAACCTTGTTTCTGGGATATGCCTTAACGCTAGTGCCTTTTGCTTTTTGTATAGCTGGCCTATGGAGAAAAGAATACAAAAGCTGGATTAAGCCAGCCCTGCCTTGGACAGCCCTTGGCTGTCTGATTCTTGGTGTTGGAATTATGATGGGAGGCATCTGGGCCTATGAAACTCTTAATTTCGGTGGATACTGGAACTGGGATCCCGTTGAAAATGGCATTTATGTGCCCTGGTTAGTGATGGTAGCAGCCTTGCATACCATGATCATCTACCAAAATAATAAAAGCACCCTCCGCGTTTCCAGCATTCTGATTATAGCTGAATTTATCCTGGTATTGTACGCAACTTTTATGACGCGTAGTGGGATTCTGGGAAATGCTTCTGTGCACTCTTTTACCGACTTAGGTCTCTCAGGACAACTTTTAATCTACCTGTTAACCTTTACTGCTGGAGCAATTGCTTTATTAGTCTGGCGTTGGAAGGAAATTTCAGGCTCGGAAAAAGAACTTTCTACCTACAGCCGCGAATTCTGGATTTTCTGTGGAGCAACAATTATCTGTCTGGCTGCATTTCAGGTAATTGTTACAACGTCTATTCCCGTATACAATGCTCTGCTGGCGAATTTTGGCATTAAGTCAAATCTGGCTCTTCCGGCTGATCAGGTCAAACACTACACTCAGTTCCAGCTTTGGTTTTTCCTGATTATTGTTATTCTGAATGGAATTGGCCAATACTTCTGGTGGGGAAAAATAAAAGAGGAAGGCCAGGCCAATTCACCAGTGAAAGGAAAAGAACTAGTTACGCGTGGGCTGAGCTTTAATCTGGGAGCCTGGGAAATATTCTCGACTCCGCTAATGATTACCTTCATTCTAACGGCCATTTTGATTGTTGCCATGCAGGTAGGAGCCTGGAACTGGGTATACCTCTTATTGCTGTTAGCCGCGGTCTTTTCAATAGTGACGAATTTCTCCACGATTCTTACCGTACTACGAGGAAAATGGAAACTGTCAGGCGGAGCGATTACACACGTGGGGGTTGCTCTGATGCTGATTGGGATATTATTTTCTGCGGGGTATTCGAAAGTGGTTTCCCAGAATAAGTCGGGTTTGATTATCAATAAAGAGATGGATAATCAGGCAAACGCTGAAAATCAACTGCTCTGGTTAAATCAGCCTCAGCAATTAGATAAATACCTGGTTACCTATAAAGGAAGAAATATTGAAGTGCGTGATGTGCCTGGTTATTTACCCAGAACGGCAGTGGAGTTAATTGAAAATGATTTCCACGCAGTAGCTCTACAGGACATTGTGAAAGATGGTAAAACGTACCACAAGAAAGGCGATACCCTCGAAGTTTTCCCGGAGAATACCTATTACGAAGTTGAATATCGTGACCCGAATGGTAAAATCTTCAGTTTATTTCCACGAGTTCAGATTAATCCGCGTATGGGTAATGCCGCCTCTCCGTCGATTCGCCATGAATTAACACGCGATGTATATACCCAGGTAACGGATGCTCCAATGCCCAATCAGGAGCGTGAATGGAGCTCAACAGAAACCCATTCAGTAATGATGGGTGACACTTTATTCCTGAATGATTATGTGGCGATTTTCCGGGGAGTTGAGCCTATTCGTGAAGTAGATGGTGTTGTGTTAGGAGGCCAGGATGCCGCTGTTCAGGCAGACATTGAAGTATTTGACAAAAGCGGCCGTAGCGTACCTGTAAAACCAATTTACTTCATTAAAGATCGTACGGTTGGCCTAAAAGCTGCTACCAACGAAGAATTAGGATTACGAGTCCAACTAGCTCAGATTGACCCCAAGTCAGGCCAGTTTACCTTCCATGTCAATACTACTCAACGAGATTACATTGTGATGAAGGCAACGGAAAAACCACACATTAATTTGTTGTGGCTAGGCACTGGCTTATTAGTAGTGGGAATGGCCCTGTCGGCAAATCGACGGTTCAAGGAGAGCCATAAGTAAGAAAGGTATGAAAGGATTCACACTTAAGGAAATACTCTTGTTGTCGGCCTCATTGGGCTTCCTGATCATTTGGGTAAGTGAGCTTATTGGCGGCCGTGTAAGCTGGCATCAATCGTATTTCTGGATTATGTTCTCAGTGTTCTCACTGCTTGGCTTTCAGTATTTCAAAAACCAGCGGATTACAAAAGAAAAGTCGACGCCCCCGGTAACCGCTAAAAAGAAAAAATAATAATGAAAAGCCTCCTTCCGATTTTAGAAAGGAGGCTTTTCATTTCTACAAAATCGCGTATTTTGCATCATAACCTTTACGGACGGTAGTCCGTGTCATTCCAATGACATCTCAGGAAATTCTGATCGTTATTCTTTCTATGCTGGCTTCGGCATTCTTTGCCGGGGTTGAAATGGCCTATGTATCGGCTAATAAATTATACTTTGAATTACAGGCAAAACAAGGTGTAGTAACGGGCCAGATCATCTCGGCCTTTCTGAAACAACCTTCCAAGTTCATTGGAACCATGCTGATTGGTAATACACTGGCATTAGTAGTATACGGTATTTACATGGAAGGTTTTCTGGACCATGAATTCGAAATCTGGTTAGGAATGTTACCTGAGTCGTTGGGCTTTCTGAATAATGAACTCATCCGGGTATTGTTACCCTCCCTGATTGCGACCATTCTTATTTTGGCAGTCGCCGAATTCACGCCTAAATCCTTGTTTTTGCTTAACCCCGATGTATTTCTGGAGGTATTAGCCATTCCGATCTGGTTGGTGTATCATACCATGTATCCACTGGTATATACTATCGTTTCGGCTTCTAAATGGTTCATTATTCATATTTTACGGTTGAATTATTCGGAAGTGAAACCCATTTTTGGAGTAACGGATTTGTCTAATTATCTGGAGAATATTAACGTTCCTGAAGGAAAAAAAGAGGAAGTAGCCGATGTAGATACCAAAATTTTCAATAATGCCCTGGAATTTCGACAAGTGAAAATTCGGGATTGTATGATTCCCCGGACGGAGATTGTTGCAGTAAATATAGAAGATGGGATGAAGGGCCTGAAGAAAACGCTTGAAGAAAGCGGCCACTCGAAAATTCTGGTATATCGTGAAACGATTGAAGATGTCATGGGTTATTGTCATTCACTGGCAATGTTTAAAAAGCCCAAAGACATAGAAAGTATTCTCAATCCAATCCTGATTGTTCCGGAGGCAATGTCGGCTCAGGACTTGATGATCAAATTCACGCAGGAACGCAAAAGCGTTGCTCTGGTTGTAGATGAGTTTGGTGGAACCTCAGGACTGGTAAGTCTGGAGGATATTATTGAGGAAATTTTCGGCGATATTCAGGATGAATACGACGAGTCAGAAGACTGGGTTGAAAAGAAAATTGATGATCGGACGTTTCTGATTTCAGCCCGCCATGAAATTGATTATCTAAACGAAAAGTACAGCTGGAATTTACCCGAAGGAGATTATGATACCTTAGGAGGCCTAATCATCACGATTAACGAAGACTTACCACGGCCCAATGAAGTTATTGTGCTGTATCCCTTTCAGTTTCAGATCGTTGAAATGAAAGACGCCAGGATTGATATTGTAAAAGTTACGATTACGGGAGCTATTCCAGAAGAAAAGAAACCAACGAAGGAAATTCGTCATTAATGAAAAAAGCGGCTTAAGCCGCTTTTTTCATAATAACCATCCCATCAGAAGAAAAACGCCATCCCCCAACCAACGATATCGGTCATTTACTAAATAAAAGGAGTAATTTCTGCGTATTTCGAGTAAGATAATTGACATCAGTAGTTCGGTAAATACAAAACGTCGCTGATAAGGCATAATTTCTTCAACGCTTACATACAGGAAGCATCCCAGTAGGATAAGGCATAATAGGCGGATTAGAAAATCAGGGAAGCCATCCCGCAAAATGCTGGCAAAGTTAGGGCTGGTGAGTTTACCGTGGGTTTCCATCCAGGAAAACAGTAACAGATTCTGAAAAGCAATACAGCCAAACATTAGAGCCAGCAAACAGTCAGCAGTAGAAAAAGCCGCTTGATTGGTAAAGGCAATACCCCATATGCCTGCTGTGTACAAAAGGGCTGTCAGAGGTTCCTTTAAAAAATGTAGTTTACTTTTCGAACCTAATTGGTTAACTAACAATAAATACCCGCCGCATAGACTACCCATAATCAGGCCAAAGCGAATTAAGGATAAAGGCAGAAAGCAGGCAATGGCACCCGTAACGATGCCTATCCCAATACAGATTTTCCAAAGTGAAGAGGCGTGTCGGGCGTGAAATTGATGCCGGTCGGTAAGCTGACGTGGCTTTTTACGGATATCTAACAGACGATCGACGGTGTAGATAAGCCAGACAACCAAACCTAAAACACAAATTGCCCAGTAATTAATTTCTCCTGTACCATCAGGTAATTTACTCGCCGCCGCTGCACAAAGCATAGCTCCCACTACGACATCGAAACTTAGCCAATGGATTTTTTGTAATAATTCACGCACTCCTAAAATAAATTTACTTGAACACAACTTCAAAAATAGGGGTAGTTTCTACCAGGATGAAACGTTATGCAGAGATTTATGTGTACGACCTTAAGCCAAATCATTCTAGGGAAAAGTAATACAAATTTTTCCTGACAAAAGGCTTCTCCTTACTATTTACCAGGAAAACTACAAAAGAGGGGGCTCTTTTGTACTAACAATGGTTATGAAATTACCTTCGGTTATGGTGGCTAAGGTTGAACCCGGAAGCAAATTTTGACCAAAAATGATTTTTTTATTCCAGTTCCGATACTGACTTAGGGTTTTTAAAGGTTCTTTCCCTTTTTGAGCCGTTTCCTGATTGACGGTGGTAAGCACACAACGGGCACAGGGTTTCACCGAAAAGAATGTTTGCTGACCAATGCGGAATTCATACCAGCGATCTTCAACAAAGGGAAAACCGCCTGTAAAGACCAGATTTGGCCGAAAACGATTCATCGGAAGTGGTTCCGATAATCGGCTATTCAGATCATTCAGTGAACTTTGCCCGATTATCATGAAAGGATAGCCATCGGCAAAGCTGGTGATTTCACTATGATGAGCGTATTTCGTATCAACGTAGCGTTGAGTTTGTTCCGATTGATAAACCAGGCGGCAGGAACGGTCTAATGCCTGACTAAACCAGGCATCTGCTTCATTATTAACGTGCTGGGCAGGTAGTTCATCATCCCAAACTCGCACGGATAGAGAAGAAGCCGGTACAAACTGCAATGGAATCCGGAGTGGCGAAAGAGCCCTTTGTTTATGCGAAACAATAAGCTCATCAGCAGTTAACTCAACCTGTAATAATGCCATTTCTGGAAAAGTACGCTGTGAAAGAAAAATACCTGATTCATCAACCAGCATCCAGCGGCGATCGTACTGAAGCCCTCTGGCCTGGACGACTGCTTCTGATACCCGAATACCACCTAATGATTTAATGGGATATACCCAGATTTCAGAAAGTATATAGGTTTCTTCCATACCTGCAAAACTATTATTTAGTTAAGCGTTTTTTGTTTAAGAAGAGCTTTTTTTAACAGGAAAGTAGCCAAATAATGAATAAGCTCTTTTGGTGAAAGAGGAGAGTCGGCTGGATAGCTTACGATTTGTGATCGTTAATACTTTGAAAGTAAGTATGCTGATCAGGAGTCATATTAAGGTATTTATACGCAGGTTGAAACGATAAGTAGTTAAAAGTTGTTAATAAAAACAAAAAATGTATATACATATAATGTAGTTGATTATATTTGTGTCGTCAATCAGTAACACCTATGACGATTGGAGAAGAAATTAAGCAGGAACGCTTTACCAGTTCGCACCATAAAGTAATGGTTAACCTGTTATTTACTAATAACTGGTTAGTGGCTCGTCATTCTGACGGATTAAAACCCTACGATTTGACAGTCCAGCAGTTTAACGTGTTACGTATATTACGTGGTCAATATCCTAATGCAATTACAGTAAACGCGATTATTGAGCGTATGCTGGATAAGATGTCAAATGCCAGCCGATTGGTTGACAAACTCCTGGCAAAAGGTCTGGTAACGCGGGTGGTATGCCCGAATGATCGTCGAGCTGTAGACGTTCTCATTACCGCTAAAGGGCTTTCCTTACTAGCTGAAATTGATGAAAAGATGAGTACTTGGGAAGCAGACATTATCCGGAATATGAGTGAAGAAGAAGCCGAGATGCTTAGTCATTTACTTGACAAACTAAGGGGTAAAACGGCTTCTGTTGATTGCGATGGTAATTCTCTACAGCCTTAAATTTTAACCATTTTCAAGTTACATTACAATTAATCAAACAAATGAAGACAATGAAATTCTTCGCTACGGCCTTTGCAGCCCTTGTATTATTCGTAAACGCTGGCAAGAAGCCTTCTGTTATTAAAGTTGATCCTGCTAAATCAAGCATTACCTGGACAGGTAAAAAAGTAACTGGCGAACACTCTGGAACAATTGCCGTGAAAGAAGGCCAATTGTTAGTAGATGGTGGTAAACTGGTAGGCGGTAATTTCACCGTTGATATGACTTCTTTGAAAGTAACTGACGTGAAAGATGAAAAGATGAATGGTAAATTGGTTGGGCACCTGACTTCTGACGATTTCTTTGGTACATCTGCTAACCCAACTTCTACTTTAACCATCACGAAAGTTACTCCTAAAGGAGGAATCGACTACGAAATAACGGGAAACCTGAGTATCAAAGGCAAAACAAACCCCATAACCTTCCCCGCTACTTACGATGCAAAAACAGGCGTTGGTACGGCTAAAGTGGTAATTGACCGCTCAAAGTATGACATCAAATATGGTTCAAAAAGCTTCTTCGATAACCTAGGAGACAAGGCCATTTACGATGAATTTGAATTAGACGTGAAATTGGCTACGAAATAATCGGGCGTTCACCCATAAAAAATCCCCGGCTTTAGTGGTCGGGGATTTTTTTATCTGTGAGATAGCAGCCAAAAAGCAAGAGTAACCCATATTTTACTGATTAAGCTTATACAAAAACCTATTATTCTTCATACAATTCGATTGGTAAATCATCAGGATCGGCGAAGAACGTGAAACGCCGGGCGGTCCATTCATCTCGTCGGATGGGTTCGGTGACAACGCCATGTTCATTCAGCATTTCAACGGCTGCCTCAAGATCCGTTACGGAAAAAGCCAGATGACGCAGGCCAGCAGCCTCGGGCCTACTTATCCGTTCGGGTGGGTTAGGAAACGAAAATAACTCAATCTGATAGTGGCCATTCACGGTTAAGTCCAACTTATAGGATTGCCGCTCTGCCCGATATACTTCTCTAATAACTCCAAACCCTAATACCTCGGTATAAAATCGTTTCGAACGTTCGTAATCAGAGCAAATAATAGCGATATGGTGAATAGACTTTAGCATACTAGTTTGGATTAGAGGAGTTTAGTAGTATAGCATTTAAGGTAGCTGGCAAAAGCATAAAGTTAACCCAAGCCTTACGTTATTATTTCTTCTTCATTCGCCTGATTAACTGATTGGCGTATAAAAACTCCTGTAATTCAGGAACTTCTGTCTCCAGGATGTTTTCGTTCGTACCTTCCCAAAGTTTGTGGCCCTTGTGCAGAAACATGATGTATTCACCAATGCCCAATACCGAGTTCATATCGTGCGTAATAACAATGGTTGAAATCTGATACTCATCTGTAATTTCTTGAATGAGCTCATCGATTTTTACGCTTGTTAGTGGGTCCAGACCAGAGTTAGGCTCATCGCAGAACAAATATTTAGGATTCATTACGATAGCCCGGGCAATGCCGACCCGTTTTTTCATTCCACCTGAAATTTCAGAAGGCATCCGACTGGCCGCGTTTTCAAGCCCTACCCGTTTTAAGCAGAACTCAACCCGTTCCCGCTTCTCTTCTTCCGACTGATCCGTGAGCATATCGAGTGGGAAACGTACATTTTCCATTACATTTTTTGAATCAAATAACGCTCCTCCCTGAAATAATACACCCATTTCACGGCGAATGGCCCGTTTAGTTTCATTATCATCCGCCCAGAAATCCCGGTCAGCGTATAAGACTTTACCGGAGTCAGGTTTAAAAAGCCCGATAATACACTTTAACAGTACTGATTTACCTGTACCTGAACCGCCGATAATGAGACTGCATTGCCCTGGTTCAAACTTCCCCGAGATCCCGTCAAGAACGGTTCGACCATTAAAGGATTTAACAATATTCTGTATTTCAATCATGATTTCTTATAACAACAACTGAGCCAATAAATAGTCAGCAATAAGAATGGCAATACAACTATTGGTAACGGCAATCGTACTGGACCGGCCTACTTCAAGGGCTCCGCCTTCTGTATAGTATCCCCTGAAAGAGGAAATAGAGGTAATCAAAAAAGCAAAAACCACCGTTTTGATTAATGCAAAAGGAACATTAAAGGGGATAAAATCGGCCCGAATTCCATACACGTAATCCTCAGGTGTAATCACGCCGGTGAGCGTTCCTGCTACGTAACCACCCCAGATGGAAAGGAAACCAGCAATAATAATCAGCATGGGAAAGACCAGAATAGCCGCCAGCATTTTGGGTAATACCAGATAAGAAATGGAATTTAGCCCCATTACTTCCAGAGCATCAATCTGTTCCGAAATACGCATGGTTCCCAGGCCGCTGGCAATGTTCGAACCAACTTTCCCTGCCAGTACGATACAGGTAATAGTCGGAGCAAGTTCAAGTAAAGTCATATCTCTGACAATCAGTGAAATAACATAATCAGGAATGAAGGGACTTACCAGGTTGTAAGCCGTTTGAACGCAGGTTACTGCTCCAATGAAGGTTGAAACAATAGAAACAATGAGCAGAGAATCAATTCCGAGGTCAACAGCTTCCTGTAAGGTTTGATTAAGATAAACGCTCAGTTTTTCCCGTCGGGTAAACATATTTCCCAGAAACAGAAAATATCGACCAATATGTGCAAGTAATTTCATGGCTTTGTGGAAACGGCAGGTATTGGGATTCCGTTAATTATAGAAAAAACGATATGCCCAGACGAGTACTTAGCGTTCCGGCGGTTTGTGAGAAAGCGGGTCGTGTGGTGTTCAGGCTAATGGCTCCAAGGCTGCCTGAAACAACAATATCATCAAATTTGGGTTCAGCCCGAAGGCCATCTACATCAACAAAAAAACGAAAATTTTTCGATAGGCAATAGTATAAACTTCCCCCTGCCCCGTAGATAAATGTAGTAGAATTGCTTGATTGAGTCTGGACGGACAAATCATAGTCCTGATTATCAATTGGGCTTGTGCCGGTACCTGTGCCAGTAATGACAGGAAAACGCATGTGCATAATGCCCGCGTGAGCCCGGATATCAACCCGGAAGCGAGAAGCGAAATTAAACGTGTAATAGGGAGAAAAAGTAATCGTACGAAATTCAAATTTTTCAGAACTTGTTGATAAAGATTTGATATACGACTGGAAGGCAACGGGAATGTACGCATTCACCAGATAGTTTTTCATCCTCTCGTTTTTCACGTCATGAGTCCAGGCTGTTCCGGTAAGGGCAAGGCCCCAGTGACGAAACAGATCATATCCTACACTAAGGGCATAATTAGGCCCTGTTTTCAGTAACTTTGCTAAATCCTGAGTTTGCTGATCTTCAAATTTTCCGTATGGGAAACTAGGGCCGGCTGAAGCTTTAATAAAAAAACGATTTTGGGCGTATACAACTTTCGTGAATAGCATTAAACCGACAAGGAGGATGTATTTTCGCATCGCAGAGTGGCTATTTTTTTACGAATTAAATGATTGTAAAGGCGTTCTGATTGTCTTTACGAATGCTAATCCAAACAAAAATTGAGCATTATTAAACTAATGTGCTGATTTTTAACGGATTATTACTAATGAAAGAATTGGCAGATTATCAGGAAATTAATGATGCACGACCTTTGCTGGTTGTAACGGGTGGTACAAAAGGAATTGGCAGGGCCATTTTAGAACGTTTTGTACGCGGAGGATTTGATGTACTCACCACTGCCCGAAAGCAGCGGGATCTAGAGCAGTTAAAAGCAGATATAGAGCAGACCTATTCTGGCAGTACGGTAGGTATTCATGCTGCTGATTTGGGCAAGAGGGAAGAAGTAGAAACATTCGGAGAAATGGTTCGGGCTAGTGGGCGGCCTGTTGAACTACTGGTTAATAACGCTGGCTTATTTCTGCCCGGTCAGATTCAAAACGAAACCGAAGGCGTATTTGAAACGATGTGGCAGGTAAATGTAGCCTCTGTATACCATTTTACAAGGGCACTCTTACCCGATATGATTAAGCGTAAAAAAGGCTATATCGTCAATGTATGTTCTACAGCCAGCATCACCGCTTATACCAATGGTGGTTCGTACTGTATTGCCAAATACGCTCTTTTGGGAATGACTAAGGTCTTGCGGGAAGAGCTCAAAACGCAGGGAATTAAAGTAACAGCGGTACTTCCCGGGGCAACTCTGACCAATAGCTGGGCAGGGACTGATTTGCCGGCAGAACGTTTTATGCAAGCTGCCGATGTAGCAGATTTAGTGTGGGCTAGTTACCATTTATCACTCTCGGCGGTGGTCGAAGAGATCATAATACGACCGCAATTGGGAGATATTTAATCAAAATATAGAATGATCTAGACTATATCTACATAACTAGACATAGAATCTACTATTTTCGCCCCAGTTTTCCGAATTGTATTACCAAACCTGTTTCCAATTTCATGGCAGATAATCAATACCTGGGCATAGATGTAGGCGGCACGAACGTCAAAATGGGGCTCGTCGACTCTGTTACGGGTAAAATTTCCAATTTTTATAGTCATGATACGCTTAGTTGGCGGCAATCAGGACATTTTGAAGAACGTCTCGGGGATGCAATTGCCTTACAACTATTAGATCATCCTTCTGTTACTCGGGTTGGCATTGGACTTCCTGGGATGATTAACAGCAAGCGTACTACTCCTTTGGAGATTACGGCTATTCCTGAACTTAATAATGTTCCGTTGGTAGAGTATCTCGCCAAACGTTTTCCTGGGGTTGCTTTCTTCCTGGAAAATGATGCTAATGCTGCTGCATTGGGAGAGTTTTATTTTGGCGAAGAAAAAATCGATGAAAATTACATTTTCATTACCCTCGGAACGGGTATTGGCGGAGCCGCTATCCTGAACCGACGTGTATTTACCGGTGGTGGCGGAAATGCCATGGAACCGGGCCATATTCCCTCTCGTAACGGAAAGGTTCTAGAGCGAAATATTGGTAAAAACGAATTATTGGCTCTCGCTGAAAAAATGCGTTCGGAGTATAGGGGCGAAACATTATTGCCTTCTGATGGAACCATTTCAACAACTGGCCTGGTAGCTGCTGCGGCAGAAAATGATGTATTAGCTTTACAGGTTTTCGAACAGGTAGGCGAAATGTTAGGCGAAGGGCTGGCTGCTCTGATTCGAATTCTGGATATTAATTTGATTTTGATTGGCGGTGGGCTTTCCGCTTCCTTTGAATTTATTATGCCAGCTGTAATGGCTAAACTCAATTACTGGTTGACTCCCTACAACCTGAATTCGCTCAAAATTACCAAAGCAACCCTGGGCAATGATGCTGGTTTGTTAGGAGCAGCTTCGCTGTGTTTTGAAGTGAAAAAGAATGATTAATCCTGAACCTGTTTTATTTTGAAAAACGCTGGCTTTAGGCCAGCGTTTTTTTTGTATCGAATAAGGTTAAAAGACTCATTATAGCGTCTGCTTTACATAGAGGAGGGCAAAGCATCGTAGTTAGAAAAGAAGAATCATTTTAAAGAAAACGGATTTGGCTCGTCAATCCGGACACGTGAAAATAAATACCTCTAATAGTTCTATTGATACTGGATTCTTTAGTTTTTTTAGGAGATAAATTAGAACATAATGAAGGTTCGGGTAATACTGATACTTACTTTTCTTTCCCTGAAAATCATTGCACAGGTTCCGAAAATCAACACTGCCAAGCCTTGGGCATATTGGTGGTGGATGGGAAATGCAGTTACGGAAGCAGGTATTCGCAAAAATTTACAGGATTATGCAAAGGCCGGAATGGGTGGATTGCATATCATTCCAATTTATGGCGTAAAAGGATACGAAAAGGACTTCCTGCCTTTTCTGAGCCCTAAATGGAACGCCATGCTGAATGTTACTTTACAGGAAGCTCAGCGGTTAGGGTTGGGCATCGATTTATCATTAGGAACGGGTTGGCCGTATGGAGGTCCCTGGGTAAAAGAAACGGATGGAGCAAAGAAGTTCATATTTCAGGGAGATGAAATACGAATGGAGCCTACCAGACAGCAAGTAAAACGGGCAGCTCCGGGAGGCGAAGGGCTAGTTATGAATCCTTTTGACCCAACCGCTGTACAGAATTATGTCGCACACTTTGAAATGGCCTTACCTAAATCAAATAACATCCGGTCATTCTACAATGATTCTTACGAGGTGTACGGAGCAACCTGGACGAATGATTTTCTAACAGAATTTACGCGTCGCCGGGGTTATGTTTTAGATACCAAGGTTTTAAATAAGAAAAAAAACCTTTCGGAAGACGAACGCCGTCAGTGGGCTGACTATCATACTACCTTATCTGAATTACTACGGGACCGTTTTACCCGTATCTGGACGGACTGGTCACAAAAGCAGGGCAAAATCACCCGCGATCAGGCTCATGGTTCTCCGGGAAATATTCTTGATTTATATGCCCTGGCTAGTGTTCCCGAAACAGAATATTTTGGGAGCAAACAATATGCTATCCCCAATTATCGCCTTGATCCGGCTTATGATTCGACTCGGTTTGGTGTTCCGGGTACATTAACGATGCAATTTGCATCATCGGCTGCACATCTCACCGGAAAACCACTGGTATCGTCCGAAACTTCAACCTGGTTGGGCGAACACTTCCGGGTATCTCTTTCCCAGATAAAGCCTATTGTAGATGAATTATTTACAGGAGGAGTAAACCACATTTTTTATCATGGTATTCCGTATTCGCCCCCAGGCGAAGCCTGGCCAGGCTGGTTGTTCTATGCCTCGACCAACTATAACCAGCAAAGTCATTTCTGGAAAGACCTGCCTGCCTTAAATCAATATATTACAGAATGTCAGACCAGGCTCCAGACCGCTAACCCCGATGCCGATCTATTACTTTATTTCCCTATTCAGGATGTTTGGCACGGCGTAGCGGCAGGGGAGGCCCCTTTCCTGTTTGACGTGCATGCAAACTCGCGGCGTTGGCTGAATGATACGCCTTTCGGGCACACTGCCACTCAGCTTCGCAAGCATGGCTATCAGGCTGATTTTATTTCAGATAGTTTATTAAACAACTTGACCGTAGTGCAGGGTAAACTGAAAACAGCGAGCCATTCCTATCCGCTTTTACTCGTTCCAGAAACTAAATATATGCCGATGGAAACCCTCCGGAAGCTTGATAGACTGGTAAGGCAGGGAGCAAAAGTGATGTTTGTGAAGGAAATGCCCCTGGCAGTGGCTGGATATAATAACTGGCAGGCTCGGCAAAAATCCTTTGAAGCTGTACGCGAACTGTTACGCCCACTGGTAAAGGTGTCAGAAGATTATCTGGATGATCTGCGAGCCATTCGTCATGAATCAATGGCTCAGCAGGGACTATCATTTATTCGGAAAACAAATGCAGAAGGTACCTTGTACTTCATAACAAATCTGAGCAATCAGTTTCACCGCGATGTAGTCGAATTGGCAACAGACGCCCATGCTGCACAACTGTTCGATCCAACCCATCAGCGGCAGGGATATGTGCCTATCCAGAAGCATGATAGTCAAATGTCAAGTATTGAACTAGCTTTAGAACCCGGAGAATCGGTTTTTGTTCAGACCTATGCGTCGTTTCGTAAAGGAAAACCCTGGCCTGCTTATCCAGTACGCCGGGATTCATTGGAAGTAAAAGGAATCTGGAAAATTGATTTTCTACAGGGTGAACCCAAATTGCCTATTGCCTTGGGAACGTCACGTTTGGTATCCTGGACCGAATTAGACCATGCTGAAAGTGAGAATTTTAGCGGAACGGCCCGTTATACGCTGAACTTCAAAGTACCCGCCGATTGGCAAAAAGAACAAACACTTATCCTGGACTTAGGGGATGTTCGGGAATCTGCTGAAGTACGAATTAACGACGTATTGGTTGGGAAAAGCTGGAGTCTGCCACATCGTTTGGCCATTCCCGGAAAATACCTAAAGGCTATGAATAAGCTGGAAGTAGACGTAACCAATCTTTCAGCGAACCGTATTCGTCAGCTTGATCAGGAAAAAGTACCCTGGAAAAAATTCTACGACATTAACTTCGTGAGTATCCGTTATGAACCTTTCGATGCTTCTAAGTGGGAACCCGAACCGTCCGGTTTATTAGGCCCAGTAGTGCTATGGCGATAAAGCTTTTGAAACTGGTTTAAGCAGAGTAACCCGAACACTAGTCAGCCGCAGAGTAGCGATCGCCTTAGAGTCATCCTTTCAAGTCGTCAGCATCAAATTTTACAGGGAGCATATCTGCAATGGAATTAGTAGCGACTACACCACCCGCAGGCTGGAGCATGAATAAGCGAATAGGTGATTTTTGCCGATGTTCATATTCCAGTAAGGCTTGCCGACAGGCTCCGCACGGAGATACGGCTTTAAATACCCCCTCGGTGTATGCCGTAACGGCAATGGCTTCAATCTGATGAGTTGGATAATTTGCTCCAACCCAGAAAATAAGCGATTGTTCAGCACAGGAACCCGAAGGATAGGCGGCATTTTCCTGGTTATTCGCTTTGATAATAGTGCCGTCATTCAATAAAACCGCTGCTCCAACCTGAAAGTTGGAATAAGGGGCATATGCTTGCTGGGTAGCCTGCCGGGCTGTTTGTAAAAGTAACTGATAATTGTCTGGCAGTTCGGTTTCAGAATCGTAAACAGTAAGTGGTATGGTTAATTGAAAGGATCGCATGCGTAAAAAGGGACTAGGGGGGAACAATATAGGGGAAAATAATTGAAAAACAAGGTTTTCTATCTGTATAGCCTGCTTTTTGATTATCACAAAAAAGCAAATTAGTATGCTTGCATAATATTTTTTCTTTCACCACCTTTACGAAGAAGAACGTTTCGTATTTGACAGCGAACCGTTCCCTCTAAATCGTAATCATTAAACCTATTAATTGTTTGATACAATGATCACCGAAAAGACCTCTATACAAGGAGGGGAGTTTTTAATTAAAGAAACCCCTGCCGAAGCCATTTTTATTCCTGAAGAATTTGATGAAGAGCAACGCATGGTAGCCGCTACCTGTGAGGAATTTCTCACCAGAGAAGTGATGCCAAGAATGAAAGAGCTTGACGAAGCCAAGAGCGTTCAGCCAATTGTAGAATTATTAAACAAAGCAGGAGAGTTGGGTATGTTGGCCACGTCCATTCCGGCAGAATACGGCGGTTTCGGAATGAACTTCAATACGTCTATGCTCGTGACCGATAAAATTGGGGCATCCGGTGGTTTTGCGGTGGCCTTATCCGCACATACGGGTATCGGTACTTTGCCCATTTTATATTACGGAAATGAAGAGCAAAAGGCAAACTATTTACCTAAGCTCGCAACGGGTGAATGGAAAGCTTCTTATTGCTTAACTGAGCCTGATAGTGGTTCGGACGCCAATTCTGGCAAGACCAAAGCTACGTTATCAGCAGATGGCAAACATTATCTGATTAACGGTCAGAAAATGTGGATTACAAACGGCGGTTTTGCGGATGTTCTGATCGTATTTGCCAAAATTGATACTGATAAAAACCTGACGGCTTTCATCGTAGAGAAAAGTTTTGGGGGCATTACCATGAATGAACCCGAACATAAGCTCGGAATAAAGGCATCAGATACCCGCCAGATCTTCTTTAATGATTGTCCGGTTCCGGTTGAGAACCAGCTTTACGTGCGTGAAGGTGGCTTTAAAATTGCCGTTAACATTTTGAATATCGGGCGAATTAAATTGTCGGCTGCTTGCCTGGGTGGAGCAAAAGAAGTTTCTGGCCTGGCAATTAACTATGCCAAAGAACGTAAACAATTCGGAACAGCCATTACCAATTTCGGGGCGATAAAATTTAAAATTGCCGAAATGGTTACGAAACTGTTCGCATCAGAGTCTGCTACTTACCGGGCTGGTCAGAATATCGACGATGCCTACGAAAGCCTGATTGCTGGTGGTATGGTTGAAAATGAAGCGAAGCTGAAAGCCGTAGAACAGTTTGCAATCGAATGTGCCATTCTGAAAGTACACGGCTCTGAAGTGCTTGATTATGTGGTAGATGAAGGCGTTCAGATTTATGGCGGTATGGGTTATTCTGCTGATGCCCCCATGGAACGTGCTTACCGCGATAGCCGTATTAACCGGATTTTTGAAGGCACTAACGAAATTAATCGTTTGCTCACGGTAGATATGATCCTGAAGCGAGCCATGAAAGGTCAGCTGGATATTATGAGTCCGGCTCTGGCAGTTAGTAAAGAAATCATGAGTATTCCTGATTTCAGCCAGGAAGAAGAGGAAGGGCTGTTTGTAAAAGAGAAAAAAGTACTTAAAAACCTGAAAAAAGCCATCCTGATGGCGGCAGGTGCTGCTGTTCAGAAATTCATGATGGCACTGGATAAAGAACAGGAAATTATCATGAATCTGGCGGACATGTTAATTGAAGTATATGCCGCAGAATCAGCACTTTTAAGGGTTGAAAAGTTGGTAACTATACGAGGAGAAGCCGCAGTAAGTGCACAGAAAGATGCTGCTCTGGTGTACCTGCACGAAGCCGTTGAGAAAATTGCCTGGGCGGGTCGTCAGGCTATTACCAGTTTTGCCGAAGGTGATGAATTGAACGTTATGTTAATGGGACTCAAACGTTTTACTAAAATTGATCCGATTAACCTAAAAGAAGCTCGTCGTCGAATTGCCGAGGCGGCTATTGAAGCGGGTAAATATCCTTTTTAAAGCTATAATTGTTTAAAAAGACTCGAACAATTTTTTCTGATACAGTCCTGTTAACTGCATAAACTTTTCAATCTGGTTTGAAAAAACGTATGTAGTTGACAAGACATTTATTTTTGAATAAACCGAGCCGAAGCCACGGCATAGTAACAAAAAAACGCTACATTCCAACCACTACCACTTCGCTTATGCCAGTATAAAAATGGGGAAGCTAAGTTACATAATGTGGCATTATAGTACAGTTTCGCCACGCTTATAGGCGACTATGCCAACGCTAATCTTGGACTTATTAACAAAACAAAATTGGACTTTATAACAAAGCGAACTAAAAATTTTATACTCATCTTTGCAGTATAAATTTTGACAATGGAAAATAAAGAAACAGTTTTGGTAACAGGTGGGACAGGTTTTGTGGGAGTGCATTGTATTTTGCAACTCTTGCAAAAAGGTTACAACGTAAAAACGACAGTCCGCAATTTGAAACGAAAAGACGAAGTTTTTGAAATGCTTAAAAATGGTGGTATTACTTCGTTTGATAATCTTGAATTTATTGAAGCTGACTTGATGAAAGATGATAATTGGGACGAAGCTGTAAAAAATTGCACTTATGTTTTACACGTTGCATCGCCCATTTTTCTTTCCATCCCAAAAGATGAAAACGAAATGATACGCCCTGCGGTGGACGGTGCGTTACGGGTTTTGAAAGCGGCACGAAACGCAGGTGTGAAACGGGTTGTGATGACTTCAAACTTTGGTGCGGTTGGTTACAGTCATAAAAATCCGAACACAATCATTACCGAAAACGAATGGACAGACCCGAACGAAAAAGGCTTGTCCATTTACAACAAATCAAAAGTGTTGGCAGAAAAAGCGGCTTGGAATTTCATTAAAAATGAGGGCGGAAATTTGGAATTTGCAACTATCAATCCGACTGCAATTTTTGGTCCCGCTTTGGGCAAAGATTTGTCAAGCGGTTTTGAGTTGCTGAAAAATTTATTGGACGGAAAAATGAAAGCCGTGCCGAATTTGTATATGAACATTATTGACGTTCGGGACGTTGCCGATTTGCACATTCGTGCAATGACAAATCCCAACGCAAACGGACAACGCTTTTTGGCTTTGGCGGGTGGAAAAATGTCGTTACCCGAAATTGCAGTTTTACTGAAAGAAAAAATGCCCGAAATTTCACAAAAAGTTTCCACTAAAAAAGTACCGGATTGGGTGATTAAAGTTGGCGGTTTGTTCAGTCCAAAACTAAAAAATGTGGCTTCAATGATGAAAACAAGCCGAAACGTCAGCAACGAAAAAGCAAAACGAATTTTGGGGTGGCAACCAATCGCAACAAACGAAGAAGCGGTAATGGAAAGTGTAAAAAGTATGATTAAATTCGGAAATATTTAACGTTACCATTAAACTTTAGTGCCAAATTTGGGCTGACGGTTTTCAAATGCCGCCACAAACGCCAAGCCGCGAACCGTTGCCTGCAAGCGTAACGAAACCCCGAACACATTGACAAAATGAAGATAGACAGAGCCTCTTTTGACAAAATAACGACTTCAAAATTTTGGACAAAACTGAAAGACAGTATTGTTCCATTTGGCTCGACACCTGACAAAGCAAAATTCCTCGACGACTTATATTCAGGAATAACTGAATTTACTTACAATCCTAAAAACCCAAGAGAGTACATTGTAATTAATAAGCACAATGGCATTTCAAGGTATGTACCAACATTTTCAAGAGAAGATTATTGTGTATTTTTCCTTTGCATAAAATTATTAGAGAAAGAAATTGCAATTAATAGAGTTGATGGAACTTTTGGTGGTTGGACATTAGGTAATCCAATAAGACTAAAAGAAGAACAAGAAATACTTGAACTTGACTACATACCATTTAACACTATCAATGATTTATCTTGGGTTAGTGAATGGCAATCATTTCAAAACATTGCCAAGACATATCGAGATTTAAACAATTGTGAATATTTTATAAATTTGGATATTGCGAATTTCTACGACTGTATAAACCTGACAATTCTTGAAAAAAAGATTAGACACATTACACCAAAATCAAAACAGGATGTAGTTACATTACTTTTTCATTTTTTGCAGAATTGGAATAAAAAACTTGAAGGATACAATCAAAAAACTGTTGGAATACCACAAGACGAAATTGGCGACTGTTCAAGAATATTAGCAAACTTTTATTTGCAAGATTATGATTTTGCTATGCAAACAATTTGTGACAAACTTGGAGCAAAATACATTCGATTTGCAGACGACCAAATTATTTACGCAAAAGACTTAACAACCGCAAAAACAATACTATTTAATGCCTCAAAAGAACTTTTAAGAATTAATCTCAACTTTAATAGCAGTAAAGTAAAAGAGTTTAAATCGAAAGACGAATTTAATACATATTGGACTTTTGAAATCTTTGAATTACTCAAAGACAAGGCGAATAAAACCAATATTAATAAAGGCATCGAAAAGTACATTTACAATTTAGACAATGGAATTAAATTCAAAGATGGTTCAGTATTGAAAAGACTTTTGACTGTTGATAACAAATTAATAAAACCTAAATTTCGACATAGGCTAATAGCAATGTTTTTTAATCCAGACTTTTTAGCACAATTAAGTGTTTGGCACTTTAGACGAGTAAGAGAGTTTGTAAATAATGACAAAGAATTTTTTGAAGAATTAGATAATTTGGTAGCGACAGTTCCATTTAACTCGTATCATTATAACTTGCTTGCATTTTATAAAAAAGAAAGAATTGGATTTGACTGTACAGAAATTGAAAACAGAATAAATGAAATAAAACTCAAATAAAACACCAGCAGCCAACAGGCAGTTTGGCAAAATGGCGGGTTTAGTGCAAAACTCAACGGTAGTTCTACGATTAAACATTTGTGCAAAACTGAACATTTGTGCTTCGATTTCCGCCACTTCGCCAAGCTTCTAAAACGTTGGCTGTAATTCTACAAACAGGATACAAGCAAGTCAAAAACGAAAATAGACAGACAAAAAAATGAGTAACATACCTTTTCAAACCATAGATTGGTCATCTATAGAAAAAATTGAACACAAAGGCGAAACGGGAGTTGCATACTGGCAGACAGTTCAATTTGAAGGATTGAGAGTTCGAGTTGTGGAATATTCAAACGAATATTTAGCAGACCATTGGTGTCAAAAAGGACACATTGTACATTGTTTAGAAGGAGAATTCATCAGCGAACTAAAATCGGGAGAAAAGTCAAACTGACAAAAGGCGAAACGTATGTTGTGTCAGACGAACTTAGTTCTCACCGCTCCATTTCCGCAAACGGTGTTAAACTCCTTATCATAGACGGCAACTTTTTGAAAAAACAATAAGTGAATTTAGTCAGATATGGAAATAACCAAACAATTTGCCGAAAGTTTTACTGACAAATGGATTCACGCTTGGAACACTAAAAACATTGAAGCTATTATGAGTCATTATACTGATAATGTTATTTTTTCCTCCCCTTTCATTCTTAATGCTCAAACGATACACGGAAAAAATGAACTCGGAGAGTATTTTGAAAGTGCATTTAAAAAAAATCCCGACTTGTATTTTGAGTTAAAACATTCCCGCCGTTGTTGGTGTTTAGCGAAGTGTCACCAACAACTCGACCGGCACATATCTTAACGTGCATCTTTATTATATATCCGCCGTTGTCTAGGAATGATCGAGTGAACAATTCACTCATTCACTAACTCACTCATTGATTTCTGTTGACAGGTTGTTGGTAACGCTTCGCTAAACACCAACAACGGCGGAAGAAATTTGGGAGAGTAAAAATGACCACGACAATTCATTGAAAGTGTAAGAGAACTAATAATGAAAGCAATGCCGATTTTAGACGGACAACCAACAAAAGGGCAAGAACTTGAAATATTAGGAGGAGTAGGAATATAAAATCAAAACTACCTGCCGCTAACAAAGTATTGCCAAAAGCGGGGCTGAACGGATTCGATTGGACATTTATGCGAGGTTCAACATACGTTCTTCGATTGAACTTTTGTGCTAAAAATCCCCGCCTTCGGCAATACCCAAAACGTTACCTGCAACCCCTACCGAGCGACCGTACTACTATCAACTGACAGACAAAACCTCAACAGCTCACCGCACATTGCGGCACATTTGCAAGCCGCACAAAAGCCGACACACAAACCAATGCTTGCAAAAGAGCCGCAATTTTGCCAACGGACCACCACCGTTTGCCTAACTTTGCCTAATGGACGTTTTGACCAAAGAACAGAGGCGGAAAAATATGCAAGCCATTAGGAGCAAGGCGACAAAGGACGAAGTTCTTTTGGCGAAAACTCTGTGGCAGCGTGGACACCGCTACCGTAAGAACGACAAGACTGTTTTTGGCAAGCCTGACCTAACTTTCAAGCGACACAAACTTGCCATTTTTGTTGACAGTGAATACTTTCACGGTA
This sequence comes from Siphonobacter sp., assembly GCA_047605205.1. Lineage (GTDB taxonomy): Bacteria > Bacteroidota > Bacteroidia > Cytophagales > Spirosomataceae > Siphonobacter. The sequence goes on along the minus strand of JASGGE010000021.1, from coordinate 2,467 downwards.
AGGATTGGGACACCGAAAAATACCGTATTCAAACCAATCGGGACTTTTGGTGGGCTAAAATTGAGGGTAATATGAAGCGGGATAAACAGGTAAACGATGAACTTGTGAAGACCGGGTGGAAAGTTTTACGGTTTTGGAGCAAAGAAATACGAAATAATTTAGCAAATTGCATAAATAAAATTGAAGAAACCCTAAAATAGGATGAATGGCGACTTATAGTAAAATAAAAGAGAAACTTAATATAAACGTGGATAAGCACTTGAATGATGGCTTTGCCCACCTGACACATTATTGGCAGAACCACAAAAATGGCGTTTCTCAATATTTCAAACCATCTGCAGAAGAATATTTGCAAGACGAAATATTATCAGTAGTTGAAGAACCCGAACAACTTTATATACCACTAAAATTTGATGTCCCATTTCCGCCAAAAGCCAATCCTAAGTTTAAGTTTATTGATTTATTTGCAGGTATCGGCGGCATTCGTTTGGCTTATCAAAACTTAGGCGGCAAATGTGTTTTCACAAGCGAGTGGAACAACTTTGCCAAGAAAACTTACGAAGCCAATTTTGGTGAAGTACCATTTGGCGATATTACAAAAATTAGCGAAAAGGCAATTCCTGACCACGATGTTTTGTTAGCAGGATTCCCTTGCCAGCCGTTTTCAATTGCAGGTGTTTCAAAGAAAAACGCATTAGGCAGAAAGCACGGCTTTTTAGATGAAACACAGGGAACATTATTTTTTGACATTGCAAGGATTTTAGAGCATAAAAAGCCAAAGGCTTTTATGTTGGAAAATGTCAAGAATCTTGTTTCACACGATAAGGGTAATACATTTAAAGTTATTAAAAACACGCTAACCGAATTAGGTTATTCAATACATTACCAGGTTTTGGACGGCAAACATTTTGTGCCTCAACATCGTGAAAGGATAATTGTTGTTGGTTTCAGAAACGACATATTTAAAGGCAAGGAGAATTTTCAATTTCCCAAACTACCTGAACCGTCTGCGAAAATCAAAGACATTCTTGAAGAAGAAATAGAGAGCAAATATACCCTCACCGATAAACTTTGGAACTATCTGCAGAACTACGCTGCAAAACACAAAGCTCAAGGCAATGGTTTTGGCTTTGGAATGACAGACTTAAATGGCATTTCAAGAACAATTTCTGCACGTTATTATAAAGACGGTTCAGAGATTTTGATACCACAGGACGGCATCAATCCAAGACGGCTTACACCAAGAGAATGTGCAAGACTACAGGGCTTCCCTGACGAGTTTATTATTCCTGTTTCAGACAACCAGGCTTACAGACAATTTGGAAATTCTGTGACTGTTCCCCTAATTCAGTCTGTGGGCAAACAATTAGTAAAAGAGTTATTGAAAGCAAATGGATAGTATTTTAAATAAAGCGATACAAGCCGTTCAGCAATCAGATATTTCTTTTACAAAGTTTATCACGGCAAACGATACAGGAGCAACAGGCGGGCATCAGGCAGGCTTTCACGTTCATAAAAATGCCTGGCAACTTTTCTTTGATACGGCAGGTGTAAAAGGTTCAAATAAAGATAAATTAATCACAATAAAATGGCAGGATGATTTTGAAACAGAAAGCCGTTTTATCTATTATGGTACAGGAACAAGAAACGAATATCGTCTTACAAGATTTGGCAGAGGATTTCCTTATTTACAAGACGAAAACATTGGAGACCTACTTGTTATTGCAAAGAGAACAAACGATTATTATGAAGCCTTCGTTCTACAATCAGACGAAGAAATAGATGAATTTTTAGCTGCGTTAAATATATCTTCAACAGATATTAATGGGATAACCCCAAAACAATTTGAGCAGACAGCGGAGGACAAATTATTACAATGTTTTTTAGCTTTTATCAATTCGCTAAAAGTAGAATTTCCTGTAACAATTGACCTTGCAACAAATGCAAGAAATTGCTACAACGGAGCATACAACATAACATCAAAACATATTCGGACAAACCCTGACAAAGAGATTTTGGGCTGGCTTAATGCCGAATTTCAATTGTTTAAAGCACTTGAAAATAATCGCTATTCCCAACGCATTAAGACACCGTTTGCAACTGTTGAGGAACTTGTAGAGACAGCAAATACAATTCTGAATAGGCGAAAATCAAGAGCAGGAAAATCATTGGAACATCATTTGGCAGAAGTATTTTCAACATTTGAACTTGTTTACGCCACACAAGCGGTAACCGAAGATAATAAGAAACCGGACTTTTTATTTCCAAATGTTGAAGCATATCTAAACCCAAAATTTGATGACAAAAAATTAGTAGTTCTTGCATCAAAGACGACTTGTAAAGACCGTTGGAGGCAGGTTTTAAATGAAGCAGACAGAGTAAAAACAAAACATCTTTTTACTCTTCAACAAGGCATATCTAAAAATCAACTTGAAGAAATGTATAAGTATGACGTTTGCCTTGTTGT
>JASGGE010000020.1:0-34792 GCA_047605205.1 Siphonobacter sp. | reverse complement strand
GTTCCCTGACGTTGGTTAGCTAAGTATTGTTTTACGTCGAGCCACATTACGTGCTCATTCGGTTCAATACCAAATACTTCGTCCGACAGGGTAACCTTTTTGCCGGTTTCTTTACCTTGGATATTAAATACGGACAGTTCCATTTTCCTGTAAATTGCTAATGTGAGATGTGCTAATGTGGCAATTCACACAAGCTTATTTCTCAAGAATTACGAACGAATTTTTAGCACCTGGAACAGAACCACTCACAACAAGAAGATTTTGCTCAGGATATACTTTCAAGATTTGCAGGTTTTGGATTTTAACTCGGTTATTACCCATACGACCTGCCATACGAAGTCCCTTGAAAACACGTGAAGGGAATGAACAAGCACCAATAGAACCTGGGTGACGCGAACGGTTGTGCTGACCGTGTGTTTGACCACCTACCCCGCCGAAACCGTGACGTTTTACAACGCCCTGGAAACCGCGACCTTTCGCTGAACCGATTGCATCTACGAAATCCCCTTCGGCGAACAACGTAGCATCAATAGTATCTCCCAGTGAAAGAGATTCTTCAAATGTTTTGAATTCTACCAGTTTCCGCTTAGGAGTAGTACCAGCTTTTTTAAAGTGGCCCACCAGTGGCTTTGAGGTATTTTTTTCTTTTTTCTCGCCGAAACCTAACTGAACAGCTTGGTAGCCATCTGTTTCGACGGTCTTAACTTGCGTCACGACGCAGGGACCGGCTTCAATTAGCGTACATGCAACGGCTGTACCGTCAGCATTGTAGAGGCTAGTCATGCCAATTTTCTTCCCAATAATACCAGACATCTTCTTGATTTTTAATTGGTTATAGGCGACCCCACTTTGGGAGCCTCAGAAAACGGACTGCAAAGGTAGTGGTTTTTCTGTTTGCTTACGCCGAAGCATCAGAAAATCCTATAGATTTTTTTGAAAATCAGTCAGTAAAGTTGAGGAAGAGAGCGGAAAGGATACTAAGACGACGGTGTAGATACAATTCCTGATCGTGATTGATCACGGATACACCTTCAATGCCCTCAACAGAAAAGGGCGTAGAATCCTGTCAGCTTACTACTCAACTCAGGCTTTGGGCATTCAAAGGCCGAGCCAGTAACAGTTCTGACGTTCAAAATCGGAATGCCGACGTTTGACGTAATTAAAAAAATTAAACACTTAATGACCTGAAAATCAATATCTCACTCAGTTCTGCCAACCGTTAGTGAGCAATAGGTTATTGTTCAATTCCCAAACAGAGTCGCAAAATAAATACTTTTCTAATTGATAAACAAGACCTTATAATTTATTATTCAAAATAATCCTAAAATATTTCTTTCAATTCTTGATAACAGATTTATGCTTTCTCTTAAACAGATGTTTTTAGTTCTCTTTGTCCTACTTTATTTATTGATAAGGCATCCGTTGGTTACTGTTTCTTGTTTTCTGTATGCATAACTTAACTACCTCGCTTTGAGCAGGATTTAGGTTATTTCAATAGATTGAATTCCTTTTTTAAGATCGCTTCGGTAATTGCTCTTCGTGCTTTTCCAAATGAGTCAGGGACAGGTCTCGTAGCTTCTATGGCTGTTGCAAAAATGTAAATATCCCCATCTTCTTCTAACCACCCTACAAACCAGCCATAATCGTCAGGGTCATTGCCCCATCCTTCTATCCCTGTAAAGGTTGGAGAAGCCCATCCTGTTTTTCCAAAAAGTTTCCAATTTCTCTCTTTGTTCAAAAACAGCAATTCTTTTGTTAGTTCAATACTACGTCGATCAACAGGTAATTGATTGAGAATTAGTTTACGTAAAAAATCAATCTCCTGAAATTGAGAGATACGGGCACTTCCCTGAAGCCAGAACCACTCTACACTATCAGGCTCAACTACAAAATTAGCATACCCGAACCGGTCTAAAAACATTTTATAGCGGTAAGCCCCTACTTTACGAGCTATCTGCTGAAAACAGGGAGCACAGGACGTACGAATAGCCTCAGCCAATGTCATATCGTGGTTCCATGCTTCTACTGGCCATTTTTTCCCTTCCCATCGAAAAATTTGAAGAGTATCCCGCACAATACCTGATTCCAGTGCGATAATAGTATTGGGTATTTTAAATGTTGAAGCAGGTAAAAATCCTTGTCTACAGCGGGAAGAATCATAAGTCACGTAATCACCATTCTTAAGGTCATACAGTAGAAATGAACCTTTTAAACCATATGCATCAAAATACGTTTTGAAATCCTTCTCTGTAAATTTTTGAGCATAAGAAGTATTTGTAATTATCAATAGGAAGAAAAGATACTTTTTCATAGGCATAAAAAACGCCGGTAAATGTAGTTCACCGGCGTTTTTAAATATAAAAATTCGTTACTGTTCGTCTTTTGAGACCTGTTTTCCTACTGCCAGTAATTGCTCAGGCGTTTGAGCTCCAAGAACTTGCTTTACTACTTTCCCATTTCCATCAATGAAAAATAGTGTTGGGTAGCCTTGTACCGGATATTTATCAGATAACGTAATTCCTTCCCCTTCTTCCATATCAAACTTCACATTGATGAACTTTGCGTTATATAATTCACCTACTTGTTTGTTTGGAAACGACTTTGTTTGCATCCATTTACAAGGTCCGCACCAGGAAGTATAAGCATCAAAGAAAATGAGTTTTTTTTCTGCTTTCGCTTTAGCGAGGGCTTCTTTCCAGCTACCATGGAAAAACTGAATACCAGACGTTTTGGGTTCATCCTTTGCACTGATCTGAAAAGTAGTCACACAAAGGGCTAGTAGTACAAAAAGCGATTTCATATCGATTTGTTAATTGATTGGCTGTTTTAATAACGTGAAGTTCGGAAAGAATGTTTCTTATACAAGCTTTTTAAGTTTACTCCGATTGTCTAAAGCAGATTGCAGATTATTTATTATCAGCATATTACCATATCTTAATAAATTTTAATTTCTATTTACTGGATAAAAATAAAGGCGATTTCCTGTACGGAAATCGCCTTTATCAAAGTAAGGGATCGTTTGGTTATGCATATGTATTGAGCATGACAGGCATAACCAGCATCAGAATATCCTCATTTTCGTCCTGATCGTTAGGTATCAAAATACCCGCCCGGTTAGGAGCCGAGAGACGTAACTGAATTAAATTGCTGCTTAGGTTACTGAGCATTTCAATCAGGAATTTGGAGTTAAAACCAATTTCCATATCGTCATTGCTGTAGTCACAACTTAAGCGTTCGGTTGCTTCATTTGAGTAATCCAGATCTTCTGCTGAAATCACGAGTTCGTCCTGCGATAATCGCAAACGAATCTGATGGGTTGTCTTATTAGCGTAGATTGATATCCGGCGAAGAGAGCCTAATAACTCCAGACGATTAATGGTTAATACGTTAGGATTGTTAACTGGAATAGCATTTTCGTAATCGGGGAAGCGTTCATCAATCAAACGGCAGATCATGCGGATGTTACCAAAACTGAAGAATACATTTGACTGGCTAAAATCTGCCTGGACAATGGTACCGTCAGAAGGTAAAGATGCTTTCAGCAGATTCAAGGCCTTCCGGGGAATAATCATTGAACTTCCCGTGTTAGACTGCATGTCTTTCCGACGGTAACGCACAAGGCGGTGCCCGTCTGTAGCAACAAAAGTGGCATTGGTCTCACCTAGTTGCAGGTGCATGCCCGTCATGTTTGGACGAAGATCATCCGTACTGGCAGCAAAACTGGTATTAGCAATGGCTTTCCCCAATACATCAGCAGCTACCTCGATCATGAGGGTTTTATTAACAGCAGGAACTTTTGGGAAATCGATCGGATTTTCCCCCGACAATTTATAACGACCGTTTTCGGAACTAATTTCTGTACCAAACGTATCAGAATCAATATTGAACGTAATGGGTTGTTCAGGCAGGCCGCGAAGGGTGTCCAGCAGAAGTTTGGCTGGTACAGCAATAGAACCTTTATCGGATGAATCAACCTCAATATCAGTCATCATGACCGTCTGGAGATCGGAGGCTGTTACCGTTAGGAGATTTTCCTCCAATTGAAAAAGAAAATTTTCCAGAATCGGCACGATGGGATTAGACGCCACAACCCCGTTAATAGCGGCTAGTTGTTTCAACAGAGCCGAAGACGAGACGATGAATTTCATTGAATATCAGAATTTTATTGCGTAATATCAGTTTACTAAACTATATCTTAAAGGGCGAAAATACAACATTTTATTGGAGAAGGTTGCTTTTTCGTATATGGATCAAAATGTCTTTCTTTTTTCATGATCTCTACTGGCACAGCATCTTTCATAAAAATATACAAAACCCTTCCCGTTCCATGTTTTCAGAGAATAGTACTCTAATTTCGTTCTTTATTCCGTTTAAATACGTATTGCCTGTCATTTTACCGAGACCGAGCCTATGCAATCCTTGCTTCCATTTTTACCCCTTTTTACACTACTAGTGATATCTTGCACACCGCCGGCTGAGTTACAGACCCCACCAAGCCCGGACCAGGAATTTGGTGATTTATTTAAGAAAGTTCAGACAAAAGCTCTTTTCCCGGACTCAAAAACCTTTGCTGACGCTGAGCCGCTTATTCCAGCTAGTCAGATTTTAAAAGCGTATGAGGAAGAAAAAGAAAAGCCTGATTTTGATTTACGGAAATTCGTAAACGAATATTTCCGTATGCCCGCTTCTATTAGCAGCGGTTATCATTCGGATACTACCCAAACCGTTGAAGAACATATCAATGCCCTTTGGCCGGTCTTAACCCGCAAACCAACGGGTAAAGTACAAGGATCGCTACTAGCTCTTCCCCGCAGTTATGTCGTTCCGGGAGGCCGCTTTGGCGAAATTTATTATTGGGATAGTTATTTTACGATGCTGGGTTTGCAAGTAGCGAAAAAAGATACCCTGATTGAAGGAATGGTAGACAACTTCGCTCACCTGATTCGCCACGTGGGCCATATTCCTAATGGTAACCGCAGCTATTATTTAAGCCGTTCACAACCCCCTTTCTTTTCGTTAATGGTTGAAATACTTGCTGAAACACGCAGGGATGAAAACATCATTACCAAGTATCTCCCTGATATGTTGAAAGAATATTATTACTGGATGGGGGCATCAAGTGAAGAAGAAGCCAATAAAACGAATGCTCTAAAACCAGGTGAGGCCAATCGCCGGGTGGTACGCATGGCTAATGGTGTTACCTTAAACCGATATTACGATGATAATGATACCCCCCGACCAGAAGCGTATAAAGAAGATGTAGCCATTGCTCAGCATTCAGGCCGGAAAGCCAATGTAATTTATCGTGACTTACGGGCTGGAGCCGAATCAGGATGGGATTTTACTGCTCGCTGGTTTGCTGATGGAAAAACACTCGCTACTATTCATACGACGGAAATCCTTCCAGTAGATTTGAATTCACTTATGTACCATATGGAGCTGACGCTTGCCAAAGGGTATGCTCTCATGAAGGATGACAAACACAGCCAAAGTTTCAAGACATTAGCTGAAAAGCGTAAGAAAGCCATTTATCAATATTTCTGGAAAGACGGCTTTTTTCATGACTATGACTTTGTTGCTAAAAAACAGACCGATGTCCTGTCATTAGCTGGAATTTATCCGCTTTTCTTTCATATTGCCACCCCTGAGCAGGCAAAAGACGTAGCCGCTAAATTAAAAGCTGACTTTCTTCAGCCAGGTGGGCTAACCACAACCCTCACCAAAACAGGCCAGCAATGGGATGCACCAAACGGATGGGCTCCTCTCCAGTGGATTGCCATTCAGGGATTGCGGAATTACAGTGAAAATACATTGGCCGAAGAAGCTAAACGTCGCTGGATTGAAGAAAACATTCGGGTTTACAAGGCTACTGGTCGGTTGGTGGAAAAATATAATGTATATGACCTTTCACTCTTAGGTGGTGGCGGTGAATATCCGCTTCAGGATGGTTTCGGCTGGACGAACGGCGTACTGCTAAAACTACTCTCAGAAAAAGCTCAATAACAAAAAGAAGGACCGAAGGTAATCTCTTCGGTCCTTCTTTTTAATTAGTTAGTTTATGGAGTTTTTGCCATTGCAACGTAGGAGCCCCCCCTTTCATGGCATTTAATACCTGTTGAAACAGTTCATGGTTATCCGCCAGATTTGAAAAATAGGCAATTAGTAAGTTCTTATCCGGCACCCGCACTACTACATTGCTAAACCCACAGGTTGTTCCGCTGTGAAACAATTCGGTCGGATTTGCTTCTGAATAAAACCACCCCAGTCCGTAGCCACTTTCTGGTAACTCAGGAAATTTGAAATGGATCTCCTGTAGTTTTTTCATGATATCCAGCGGTTTGCCTTGTTGCAAAGCCTGATGCCAGACCAGATAATCTTCCAGGCAAGTATACACACACCCGTCTCCCCGTGTAGCACTCGTCAGGCTTTGGTCTGAATCAATAATTGCCCCTGTAGTATCCCGGCTGTAGCCCATTGCATTGCCGGGTGGCCTGTGCTTTTCATCGTACAGGTAGGTTCTTCTCATTCCCAGTGGAATAAAGAGTTTTTCTCGCATAAACGCCGCATAAGGCATACCTGATACTTTTTGCACAACCATCGCCAATATGCAAAAGCCCGAATTACTATACCGAAACCGAGTGCCTGGTGTAAAATACGTCTGATTTTGAGTGCCAACGAGTTTTAGAACATCCTCATCCAGAATCTGCCGATCCCAGCCAGTCCCCATAAGTGCCTCATAGTCAGCTATACCAGAAGTATGCGTTAATAAATGTTTCAACGTAACCTTACTGGCAACCGTCTTATTGAATTCAGGGAAAAAGGTGCTCAATGGCTCCTCTAATTTTAGTTTTCCTTCTTTTTCCAGCAATAATATCCCCATAGCCGTAAATTGCTTGGATACAGAAGCCATTCGGAAGGTAGTTCGTGGGGTAAGTGGCTCTCCACCTTCCAGGCGGGCTTTCCCTTTTGCCTTTTGATACAGAATTTTTCCACTCTGCCAGATTAGTAAGGCAATCCCCGGTTTCTCAGCAGACACCTGATGTTCAAAAAGTGTATCCAGCGAATAAGAGAGCTGCTGAGCATCGCTCATCGATGTTGTAAGGCAAGCCAGTAACAGTAGCAAATAACGTTTCATGTAATCAGAATGGAGGTAAAGCCTACTCAAACAGACCCTAAAGTACAACTAACACTATGGTTTAATCGTATCCCCATTTTCATGGTGAAGTAAACTGTTGAAAAATTAGGTTTTTTACTTGGTATTCATAATCTTGCCACTCGGTTTAATCTGAATTTTGTCTTTTTTTATTCGAATTCAATCATTTTGGAAAACTCTGCTAAATGATTTTCCGAGCCGTTTCCTCTATACATTGAAAGGTTTCATTTACGCAAACTTTTCAGTTTTTTGCTATGAAAGTATCGACCTCCCATCCTTTCCGCTTAATATACTCGCTCTATCAACACGAGTATCTGGGGTATCTTTGGGAACCATTTATTGTTCAGCTTAATGATCGTAATGAGCTAACCTTATTACATCAATCTATTTCTTCAAAGAATATCAATGAATTTGCAGAACGCCTGGACGCATCTGATTTTCAGATTGTAAAAGCAATTGATGCCATTCAGCAGGAAGTAATCGTTAAGAAATTTAGTAGTAAAAAGACAAACCCTACCGATTTCTTTTTAAAGGTTTACGATAAAAATAAAGGGGATAAAAACGTACAGGAACTTATCTGTGCCTATCTGGAAAAACACCGGGCTCTGATTTGCTCCTTACTCATTGGCAAGTCGCTATACATTATGGGTAATGATGGAAATCCGACTCGCGAGTTAGTTGAGATTCCAGAAGATCCGGCAACCATACGTTTTCACGTAATGCGTAACGCCGAAAATACCCATTATTACCCTACGATTAAGTTTCGGGGCGAACGCGTTGAGTTCCAGTATCGCGAAGCTATCCTGCTTTGCGAAGAACCCGCCTGGTTATTACTTCAGGGAAAACTGTACCATTTTACGCCGGATATGGACGGAAAAAAGCTACGCCCTTTTTTCCAGAAGAAGTTTATTGTTATTCCTAAAAGTATCGAAGAAGACTATTACCGAAAATTCGTTTCTTCATTGATTACGCTGTTTGACGTATACCCCAAGGGGTTTGAAATTCGTACGGAAGCATTTAGGCCTGTGCCTGTGTTAAGTTTAAGTGAAACCGTAGCCGCTCAGTCTTCTCTATTTGATGATTCTACCAAAACGGCTGTACTTGAAGAGGAAAACGACGTAACACTTACCTTATCTTTTCGATATGGGGAGCATACTTTCCGCCTGGATAATTTCACTGCTTCCGCAAATGTAAGTATGGAGAAAAAGGGAGATGACTATATCTTCCATAAAATACAGCGTGATTTACCACGGGAAAAAGAAACCCTACGCCTGCTGCGGGAACGTGAGCTGGATATACGAAATGGCCGGGTGGTTTTACCCAAAGCCAAGGTCTTTTCCTGGATACAAAGTAATTATCAATATCTAAAAGATCACGGCTTCCTGATTCACCAGAGCAATACAGATCAAAAACGGTATTTTTTGGGCTATTCATCTTTACAACTATCCATTCAGGAAAACCGCGACTGGTTTGATATTTATGCAATCGTACGTTTTGGTGAATTTGAAATTCCATTTCTGCAACTGAAACAGCTTATCCTCCAGAAGAAAAAAGAATTTACCCTGCCCAATGGTGAGATAGCTGTTATTCCGGAAATGTGGTTTACTCATTACTCCGAGTTATTTGCTTTTGCTACTTCAGAAGAAGGCCAGGAACACTTAATTCTGCAAAAGCACCATATCTCATTAGTACAGGATTTAGGCGAAGAAAGTCTGGCTTCTACCGTTATCAACCGAAAGCTGGAAAAGCTCCGTGACTTTGAAGAAATTGAAGACTATACTTTACCTAGCGGTTTGCATGGCACATTAAGACCCTACCAAAAAGCGGGTTATGATTGGCTACGGTTTTTAAACCAATATCATTTTGGCGGTTGTCTGGCCGATGATATGGGTTTAGGCAAAACATTACAAACGCTGGCTTTACTTCAGTTTCAATATGAGCAAGGTGTTCAGGCCGCTACACTCATTGTAATGCCAACTTCGCTGCTCTATAATTGGCAGCTTGAGATCCAGAAGTTCACGCCCTTTCTGCGGGTACTGGTATATACAGGTACCTATCGTGACAAAAACGTTGACTTATTTAATCAATACGACGTTGTGCTGACTTCGTACGGAATCGTTCGGATTGATGTGGATTTACTGGAACAATATCGGTTTCATTATATCATTCTGGACGAATCACAGGCGATTAAAAATCCGGGTTCCAATATTTCAAAGGCTTTAAGTATGCTTCAAAGTCAGTACCGGCTGATTCTGAGTGGTACACCCCTTGAAAACAGTACGATGGATTTATGGAGCCAGATGAATTTTGTTAATCCGGGTCTGTTAGGCTCTCAGGCATTCTTCCGAAATGAGTTCCTCATTCCAATTGAGAAAAAAGGAGATGAAAAGAAAACCCAGCGACTATATAGCATCATTAAGCCTTTTATGCTTCGTCGGCATAAGTCTCAGGTAGCTACAGAACTTCCTGAAAAAGTAGAATCCATTCAGTATTGTGAGATGAGTGAAGAGCAGGAAAAAGCATATGAAGAGGCAAAATCCTACTATCGCAATACGATATTGCAACACATTGAAGAAGAAGGAATTGCTAAATCACAGATGGTAGTATTGCAGGGCCTGACGCGTTTACGCCAGCTTGCCAACCACCCTCGTATGGTAAATACCGAGTATGAATTCGACTCCGGCAAGATGGAAGAAGTAATGGCTAAAATTGAGACCGTCGTTAGTGAAAAGCACAAGATTCTCATTTTTAGTCAATTCGTTAAACATTTGGAATTAATTCGTTCTGAGTTAGATCAGCGTGGAATTGCTTATGCTTATCTGGATGGTAACACCTACGACCGCCAGGGGCAAGTAGAACTTTTCCAGAAAAATGCATCCGTTCCTATTTTCCTGATATCTCTAAAAGCAGGAGGCCTGGGCCTTAACCTTACCGCGGCTGATTATGTATTCATTCTGGATCCCTGGTGGAACCCGGCTATTGAAGCACAGGCCGTAGATCGGGCTCACCGAATTGGGCAGGATAAAACCGTTTTCACGTACAAGTTTATCTCTAAGAATACCGTAGAGGAAAAAATTCTGGCTTTGCAGCAATCCAAACGACGCCTGGCTAATGAGCTAATCACAACAGAAGACAGCTTTGTCAAGTCGCTCTCGAAAGAAGATGTTATGTCTTTACTGGAATAAGTTTTTTTCGCCCCCATTCCAGAGGCTTTCTTCCTGGTCTGTGCAGGATCGGTTACTTTTGTAAACTCAAAACGTTAAAGGCAGTCGTGTCACGTCATAAACTTCATTTTTTTGCTCACAATGCCCAGACAGACAACGTCCTGGAACCTCCCAAGCCCATCCTTCAGGAAATAAAAGGTCACTGGCGTGATCTGTTTTTTAAAAATGATCATCCGCTGGTCATTGAAATTGGCTGTGGTAAAGGTGAATATACCGTAGGACTTGGAAAACTATTCCCAGAAAAGAACTTTGTTGGAATTGATATGAAAGGCGATCGGCTGGCCCGGGGCAGTAAGCAGGCCATCAATGCCGGGTTAACTAATGTTGCCTTCTTACGAACCATTGTGCAGGAAATTGATCAGTATTTTGCTCCGGACGAAGTAGATGAAATCTGGGTAACGTTTCCTGACCCACGCCCTCGCAATCGAGACATTAAACGCCGCCTTACCCATCCGCGTTTTCTAGCCATGTACGCTACTATGCTGAAAGCAGATGGCCTCTTTCAGTTAAAGACTGATAGTGATAGTCTGTTTGAGTATACGCTAGAAACACTGGAAACCTTTGGCTGCGAGAATTTGATATATACGCGAGACCTATATGAGTCGGAACTGAATATGCGTCATTTTGGTATCAAGACGAAATATGAGGCTTTATTTTATGAACAGGGCTTCAGTATTAAATACCTAAGCTGTAATCTGGCTCCTAAACAGCCCATCGGTGAGTTGCTCGCAGAAGCGAACGAAGCAGAATAACCCCATGCCATATCCTTGGGGCTTAGGGTTAATGTTCATCTGATTATCTACATTCGAAAGGTCAGACACCCTGTAGCATACTCAGCTTCCGGTAAATACTTTTTTCATGCTCGAGTAGTTCAGAGTGCGTTCCACGCTCAATAATTTGCCCTTGCTGTAACACCAGAATTTCGTCGGCGTGCTGAATTGTGCTTAAGCGGTGAGCAATTACTAAAGTGGTGCGATTTCTCATAAGGTGGGTTAGGGCCTCCTGCACCAGCTTTTCAGACTCAGTATCCAGGGCTGAAGTTGCTTCATCCAGAAGCAAAATCGGCGGGTTTTTAAGAATAGCCCGGGCAATGGACAGCCGCTGCCGTTGTCCACCAGAAAGTTTACTACCCCGATCTCCAATAACAGACTGGTAGCCATCAGGTGTTTGCATGATAAACTCATGAGCATTAGCAATACGGGCTGCCTCTTCAATTTGAGCCTGAGTTACCTTCAGGCCAAAAGCAATATTGTTATAAATCGTATCATTAAAGAGAATGGACTCCTGGGTAACAATTCCCATTAAATTCCGTAAAGAATGTTGGGTAATCTGACGAACATCTGTTCCATCTAATAGAATTTGCCCGCTCGTTGGATCAAAAAAACGTGGAATCAGGTCGGCAATGGTTGATTTACCACTTCCTGAAGAGCCTACCAGGGCAATGGTTTTCCCTTTGGGAATGGAAAATGAAATATTTTTCAACACATCTCGACCAGGTTGATACGCAAAGGTGACATTCTGAAGAGCAATGTCGTGTTTGAATTCACTTACCTGTATAGCATTGGGGGCATCTTCAATTTCAATCGGCGTATCCATTAACCGGAAAATGCGTTCAGCCGAAGCCCTGCCCCGCTGCATTCCTGAAATGGCATTTGAGATTTCTTTAGCCGGACGAGTAACCTGCGAGAAAAGCACGATATAAGCAATAAAACCAGCAGCTTTTAGGTCAGACTGCCCCGATAACACCATCGAACCACCGTAAAGTAATATTCCTGCTACTACGGAAACACCTAAAAATTCAGACATCGGAGAGGCTAATTCCTGCCGGAACAACATTTTTCGCCATACATTGAAATAGGTTTCGTTTTCGTTACGAAACTTATTTCCAATGAAGTTTTCTCCGTTAAAGGCCTTTACTACCCGCATTCCTCCGAACGTTTCTTCAATCAGACTTAGGATAGTTGCCATAGTTGATTGTACTTCTATGGCTCGTTCCCGAAGACGTTTGCTTAAAATACCAATAATCCCCCCTGATAACGGAATCACGACCAGTGAAAACAGCGTTAATTCAAACGATTGATAAAACAGGGTAAAAAAATAGCCAATCAGTAAGATAATTTCTTTAAAAACAGCACTAAAGGCCCGGCCAATGGATACTTCTACTTCAAGAATATCAGTAGTAAGTCGAGCCATTAAATCACCTTTGCGTTCGTTATTAAAAAAACTGAGGTGTAGTTTTAGAATTTTATTGAAGACCGCCGAACGTAAATTGCTGACGGTTGACCCCCGCATAGACTCAATTATCCGGGAGGACAGATACCGAAATACATTCGATAAAAAGACAGAAAGAATAATAATTCCGCAGACATATTGCAACGCTCGGATCTTTCCATCGAGTAACATTACTTGATTAAGATGATACTGAAACAGGTCTTTTAGGTAATCGACACCAAAATTTGGCACCGGAGCAGCCATTGGCTTCAGCTCATCTGTATTAAATAATACTTCCAGAAGCGGTTGCAGCAACGCAAAATTCAGAATGCCAAATATGCTGGCAAGCAACGAACTAATGAAGTAAGGAGCAATGTATTGTCCCAGAGGCTGGGCATATTTTAGTAAACGTAAGTATGTCTTCATAGCGTAAAACTCAACCCCAGCCAACGACTAGTTCAGAGCAATGTTATTGTAATTTTGGCGGCTTGTTCTGACAAAGGTAAATTTAAATCATGTCAACATCGAATTCTAATTTTCAAACCATCACGTATCCGCCTTTCTCAGCAGTCGTTATCACCTTTAACGGGCAACGGCATCTGGCGGCTGTGTTGACTGCTTTGCAGCAACTCACGGACGATATTATAGTGGTTGATTCATTCAGTACGGACCGAAGTGTTGAAATTTGTCAACAGCATAACGTTCGTCTTTTTCAGCGAACCTGGCCAGGTTATTCAGAACAAAAAAATTTTGGAGTTGCTCAAGCCCGGTATGATTGGATTCTATCTGTTGACGACGATGAAGTCGTTTCTCCGGAATTAAGTACTTCCATCAAAACCAGTTTTGATGGTTCGTATGATGCCTATGTACTATGCCGAAAGCCCTTTTTCTGTGGAAAACCTATTCTACACGGTGGCTGGAATCCCGACTGGCATATACGTTTATACAATCGGAAGAGCATACACTGGGATCCTACGGATGTGGTACATGAGGGGTTAACCATTCGGCCTGAACACCAAGTTGGCAAACTAAAAGGATTTCTTAATCATTATACCGTTGAAACTCCAGAAGAATTTGCCGAAAAGACAGACCGGTATGCGAAATTATTTGCAAGCAATGTCCGCCAGATAGGCAAGCGACCTTCTGTTCTGAAACGATATGGTAGCCCTGCTTTTCGTTTTTTCAGAGAATATTTTTTGAAGTTAGGATTCCTGGACGGACAGTATGGGTTCTTTATCGCTAAAGAAAATGCCCGTTATACTTTCCTCAAATACAAGAGATAATCTCATGGAAAAAGTAATCTTTATTTTTTTGAGTAGTGTTTTATTTGCCTGTCAGTCACAGGAAGAAATTAAACGCCAGCAATACATATCGGAAGGTTTTGAGGTATACAAACGAAATTGTAGTAATTGCCATCAGCCTGAAGGGCAAGGACTGGCCAGCCTGTATCCACCACTTGCTAATTCTGATTTCCTGAACGAAAAAAACAAAACCCTGATCATTTGTGGCATTCAACACGGGTTTCAGCAACCTTTAACGGTTAATGGGAAAACGTTTCACCAACCAATGCCCGAAAACAGCCAGCTAAAAGTATTGGATATTGCCGTACTGACTACGTTTATTTTCAATCAGTATGGCAATCAGAAGAAAATTACGGAAGTTTCTGAAGTAGAAAAAGCCTTAGCCAGGTGTACTCCTGTTTCCAGGTAATGTGTTATGCTGACATGGTATTTACTACGTTTAATTAGGTAAGTCTTTCACTTCCACCTGGCTGTTCCGAACGCGGCCAATACCGTACTTGGTAAAGTCCTGGTTAGCCACTAAACCAAAACCTTGCGTTACGCCAGTTGGAGTAGTGCTCTTAACGGGCCTGTTGTTGTAGATTTTCTTTTCATCAGGTTTCCAGAAAAGTTCGTCGGTTTCAAGCAATTCGTGCTTGATTCGGTTTTCAATCCGAACATGCCCCATCACCCGATATAAATTGTGCGTTCGGATATAGCGGCCTGAGTCTGCACGTAGCCAGGTGTGTTCAACTCCGGCTTTATCATAAAAATAAAGTTTTAGCTCTTTCGGAAAAATCCGGTCACCATTGAGTTGATCTAGCTGTAAAGGAGTAACCATTCGAACCACTTTACGGGCCGAATCGGTATAAATCATGTGAATATTTTCTGTTTCGGAGAGAGGCCCCGTATAGACAGCATTACTTACTTCCTGTTTTTCTTCACAGGCCATTATCAATACTCCAAGCAAAAAAATAGCTGGCCCCCCTTTGAGATACTTCTTCATGGAACATCGCCTTAATCTACGACCTGCCGGTAGAACCACTGGTCGCTAATGGTGAAGCCCAGTGTTACACGAAAGAACTGTTCCTTAAATACACTGCTCTCAATCCGCCCCCGCTGGCCAACTGTAAAGCCCAGGTTTGCATCTGATAAACCTACTTTATTGAGTGGTAAACCTACGCCAAAGGTGATACTTGCCTCGTTAATGCGGCGATTGGTAAGATTATAGGGTAATTGTGTATAGTTAATCCCAAAGCGGTACGGAATCCGGCTAAAGTAATTTGATGAAGACATTACATTAGGCGTATATTCCAAACCCAGATTAAACTGATATGTATCCCGGAAGCCTTGACTATCCCGGTCAAAATCTCTGAATTTAGACCATTGCTGATAGGCTACATCCGCTGAAATTGCCAGGCGATAGGGGTTTTCAAAGCTTAACCCAGCCCGGAAGCCCCCTGGTAAATTCATATGAACCCTTTTATTGTAGCTGAGCGTATCTGAGCTATTCGTTACGGGGGTATCACCGATGAACTCAGCGTAAGACTGTACCCGCTTTCCGTTAATGCGGGCTGGTAAATCATAGGTTCCTCCTACATTAAGGTACCGCTTTTCAGCTAGTTTGAATCGATACGACGCCCCTGCCTTAAATACAGGATTAGACATTCGGTCAATATCAGAAATCACGATTTGATAATCATACCCATCATTCATACCAACGGTTTGGGAAGATTGCTCACGAGTGGTAGTACCAAATAAGTACGACCCCGTAACGCCGACGTATAAGTTCTTATAAAGCCGGTAACCCGTTGATAACGATATTTTGTTACTAGCTCCGGTACCATTGTTTGTCATCAGGGCATAATACGATGACCCCGCAATTTCGCTGTAGGTGGTGATCTTATAATCCAGGAAACTATAAGGGGCATAATTAAAACTCGCAGTCCAGCGGCTATTCAACGGAAAAGCCATTGACAAATAACTTAAGTTTCCCCCCGTTACTTTCTGTTTATTCAGGATATCCTGCATTTGCTTTACCTGTAACATTCCACCAACTTCTAGTGTTGTTACCCGGTTACGAGCAAGTAAGGCAGGGTTCAGGTTATTAATAAATAAACCATTGGTATAACTTACCCCCGAGCCACCCATCATTTGCTGGGCAGCGGTAGTTCCACTAAGCATCTCACCAATTCCGAACGTAGAATAAGGCGAATTACCTAAGCCCTGACCAAAGGAAGCAAAGGAAATAAGGGCTAACGTAAAAGCGGACCAAATCTGAGAAGAAATACGAAAGCAGATAATGGATAGTTGTTCAGACATTATATTTTAAAATTCGGTAAAGGCCTACCAGGACCAGTTCGGGGGCTGCAAATATCGGTTCTTTCAGTCGGGTTTCAAAAATAGTTGCATCTCCACCGCATAATACTACCTGAAAATCAGGATAAATCTGTCGATATTGTTGGATCATCCCCTCTACTTCGGCGACCAGACCATTCAGAACGCCACTTTGCATGGCATGGATAGTATTTTTGCCCACCAATGAAGGAAACCTTTCTGGCATTTCAACCAGTGGTAGTCGTTGGGTAAACGAATGCATTGCCTTAAATCGCATACGAAGCCCCGGAGAAATCGCACCACCCTGAAAAAGATCGTTCTGATCAACGTAATCATAAGTAATACAGGTTCCCATGTCAATAACAACACAATTCTGTTTAGGGAATAGGCTACGTGCCCCAACGGCCGCCGCTACGCGGTCTGAGCCAAGCGTATGAGGGGTGTCGTACTCTTTAAAAATGGGCAATGGTGTTTGAGGAGTTAATACCAGCAGTTGAGGTATTTTTTCAGATAGCAGTTGGATAAGCTCAGCTTCCGAAAGCCCTGTCGAGGCAATAATGCCCCGATGTGGCTGAATTTGATCTATGCAGGTCAATAGTTCCTGTAAAGAAAGTTTCCAGTAGGTTTCTAAAAGTCTTCCTTCCTGATCAAATACGCCAGCCTTGGCAAAGGTATTTCCAAGGTCAATTGCCAAACTGATGTTTTCGGATTTCAACTTTTAAGTATTGTTTTGAATAATCGGCAGATTTGAATTTGCGAACTTCGAACCAGAAAACGGAAAACACAAACGTGTCATCACATCATATTATTCGAGAGAAACAGGAGCCCGCGTTAATCATCGCCAATGGTGAAGCCTGTAGCTGGGAATTACTGGGGCAGTTGCTGGAATGGTCGCCATTTATAGTTGTGCTGGACGGAGCCATTTTCAGGGTATTAGAGCTTGGTATTCATGTCGATATATTATTGGGCGATTTTGACCGCAACGTCAATCTGGAGTCCATCCGACGTCTTCAGCCTGATATTGAAATGATTCATACCCCCGATCAGGAAAAAACCGATTTAGAAAAAGCCTGTGACTTTCTAATTGAACGTGGCCATGAAGCGGTTAATATTGTCTGGGCTACTGGCCGACGAGCCGATCACACCATTACGAACATTACGAACATTGTTCGTTTCCGCGAGCGGTTAAAAATTGTTTTGCTGGATGATTATTCACGGATTTTTCTGTTAGGCCATCGTTACGAAAAGTGGTATCCGGCTCATACGCCTCTTTCTCTGATCCCCGTTGGAACCGTAACCGGAATTCGCTCCAGTGGGTTAACCTATAATTTACATAATGAAGTGTTGACCATTGGCTATCGAACCGGGAGCAGCAATGAAGCAGCAGCAGACGGCATCGTCAAAATCACTTACGAAACGGGCGACTTATTATTGATGGAATGTTGGGATTAAATGGCTACTGAACTGTATAACTCATTTTTCCTGCCCCTACCAAGCCTTCATTAGTAACTCCTTCTAAATTAGCCCGAAGGGTAGTGGTATGATCTGAGTTGAAAAAGATTAAGGTAGCTTTTCCATTCTGATCGGTACGTACATGCGGATTCCAGTAGACCGTTGAGCGGAAGTCTGGGCGGGCATCCATTGAAGTAGGATGCTCATAGTTAGGCACATAACATTCACGTATCTGTGCATATCCCATCATTCGATATACCAACTGGCCCGGTATCGCTTCATTAGACGGTTCGGTATTATTCCCTCCCCGTTTTGTGTAGATAGCCATTACACCCCCTCCGCCCCGCGAACCATAGACAGCAGCTGATGCCCCCTTCAGTATATCAACGTAATCAACCTGTTGTGGTGGAATAGAAGCTACCGCATCTTTTGTTGTTGGCATACCATCCACCACAAACAGGGGCTCCACTACACCCGAAAAGTTGGCTGCTCCTCTAATCTGTACGGTATAGTCCATTCCACTACCTGTAATACTAACCCCCGCTATTCTTCCCTGTAAAACCTGAAATATGTTTATGGCTCCCGCCGAATTCATTTGATCAAACTTGACAGTAGCGTCGGCGTGTCCGTAAAGCTTACGGCTATCCGGTTCTTCTTCTTCTTTTTTGGCTTTCACGACAATTTCCTTCAGTTGCCTAGCCTTATCAGACTGAATCCTGCGGTCTATTTCCAGGGATTTATTTGCATTATTGAGATAGTTTGAAAACTCATCGGCACCTAATTCAATCGGGTTAAAAGGGGTCTGGGTAATGCGTATCAGGGGCTGGTTTTTCTTTGTCAAGGTAATACTTAGGTTACGATCGTTCTTACCCGCAACTGCCTGCAACATGACGTGTACTGAATCCTGAAAATTCAGATTATAAAACCCAAAAGATCCATCGGCCTCGGCAGCAGTAAGCTGCACTAGCGGGTCAGCCTTCGATTTCGTTAAATAAAGCGTCATATTCACTTCTTTTTTATCCAGGACTTTCCCCCGCGGGCGAGCCACTTTACCCGTTATGGCAATGCCCTGTTCTACCCAATACTGAGGGGCAGCGGGATCTTCTTCCATCACTTTTTTCCAGCTAAACCGCCTCCATCCTTGCGTAGCCATCAAAATATCCAGGTGCATACGGGCATTCATATTTTCAGGATCGAAATAATAAGCGGGCTGCTCAATCACCCCTTTCAAGTCCGAACTCATCAATAGATAAGACACCAGGTTTTCAGCATTCGCTTCTGTCTGAATTTGTCCGGCATCCGTCACCGCCAAAGAAAAATCCCCTACTATTGGCTGCTCTCTGGCATCTTTTACTTCTACTTCAAGCGTTACTTTTTCGCGTGGCTTATATTGAGGTTTATCCGTTTTCATTGATACCTTGAGCGTATTCTGGTTGGTCTGAATAAAAGCTAATCGCTCTGCAAGTGGCTGGCCACTTTCATTAAATAGCGTAAACTGAACAATACCATCCCCAGGAAAACGATTGCGTGATACGTTGGCTACGAAGTTCTTTTTAGACGTTGATCCTTTTGCCACCAAACAAACCTGTCCCCTCATTTGGCCTACCAAATACAAATTCTGGTCAGTTCCCGGCGTATTATTAAACACAAAAAGCTTAACCAGCTCTTTATTGGTCAGGTTATCAACAATCAGGACATGACCTTGTGATTGAATAGCAGGAAAAGCAACCTGCTTTGTTGTGTACTTGCTCTTTACATAAGCAGTATAGGTTTTCTGTGGTTTTGGTATAAACTGAAAACGGCCCATTCCCAAATGCTCGCTTTGAAAAGCCACAACCGTATCCTGGTTATTTTCTAGTACATATCCCGTCACTTCCACTCCTTTGCCGTACTGATTCGTTACTTTATAGGCAATACGAGTTTCAATATCTTCAACCAGAGTGCCTCCTTCTGGCAGAAATTGCACATCCAGTTGTTCCGTTTCTCTAGTTGTAACCCGTTTGGTTTGAGTACCAGGCTGGTAAATTCGAAGTTCTCTGGAAAAGAAGAAAGCTTCATCAAAATTCCGCATCCAATTGGTATAGGCTCGAATCTGATATATGCCTTCTGCCAGTGTATCAGCCAGATAGAAATCTCCTTCAGCGGCTCCCTGGTCGGGTTTCAAAAGTTTTTGCTGAAGCACCTTACCCGTAGATCCCTCAATTAAATCGACGTAAAGGACCCGGCTAATGGTATCCGCCACGTGAGTGCTTCCATCAAACAAATACCCTTTCAGCCAAATGGTTTCACCAACCGAATAATAAGGTTTATCAAGGTGCAGATAAACTTTTTCCTGTGGATTTACGGCCTGATAAGCAGTGAACCGATTGACAATTTTTTTCAGAATATCATCTTCCCAGGCGAAGGCTATACTCAGGCATAGGCATGCGATACATACAGACCGGACAAACATGGCTGGTGGTGATTAACCCTAGTGGGCAATTATGAAAATACATTGCTGATAAAACGCATAAAACCACAAAATCTTTCGAAAATAAGGTAAATCTGTTATGTCCCGATTAGAAGACACTTCGTCGGCAAAAAATCTTGTTTAGGACACTTTTTTAGCCAGAAAGGGTATAAAATGCAGAAAAATCACCTCTTTTGAATAGAAGTAATTGTATTAGGTTTTGTTCAGAAATCTCCTATCCCTTGGGCAGGAGATTTTTTTTGATTCTATTTTATATTTTTTTGTTTTTCTTCCATTCAATAATCAATTTACTATAGGATGCGTTAAATTTTCTCCAATTTTTAGTATTTCCCGCCTCAGTTTTGAATAGAAGTTTACGTTTTTATTGATCTACTTATTTTTTATTCCTTTTATTAACCCTTTCTTTGGTGTACCATATTCACACGTTAAGAAACCCTTCTTGTACAATCTCCTATAGCTCCTTACCGTTCAAAGCTCTTAGAAAGCCTTTGGTCTTCCGATTGATCCTTTGCACCTTTGCCATCTTATATACTGAACTATGTTTACCTTTCTTTCGGGCCAATATAAACAAGCAATTCGACAGATATGGCGGTTAACACTAATTGGTTTGACAACCTTCTTTCTGTATTTGCTGGCTGTTTATTTCAATGTGTTCAATTTATTTGGCGGAATGCCCAGCCTGAAACAGCTGGATAATCCCCGGAATGAATTGGCTTCAGAAGTTATTTCTTCAGACGGAGCTGTTTTAGGAACGTACTTCCTGGAAAATCGTAGCCCAGTAGAATTGCAGGACATTTCGCCCAATGTCATTAATGCTCTGATTGCCACTGAAGACGCCCGTTTTGTGAAGCATTCCGGCATTGACCCTCGCAGTATCGGACGATCCGTAGCCGGTATGGGAAAAGCCGGCGGAGGAAGTACGCTTACGCAACAACTTGTTAAAAACCTTTTTGAAGCTCGTAGCGATAAATACAAAGGGTTCTTAGGAAATATCCCTTTAGTAAAGCTATTGATTATAAAAACGAAGGAGTGGATCACTGCCATTCAATTAGAGCGTCGGTATACGAAGCAGGAAATTATGCAGATGTACCTCAATACCGTTGAATTCAGTGATAACGCCTATGGCATACGTACGGCTTCTCTGCACTATTTTAGTAAAGAACCTTCACAGTTGTCATTACCTGAAGCAGCCGTTTTAGTAGGAATGTGTCAAAACCCAGACCGTTTCAATCCACGTATGCACCCAGAGGCCTCCCGCGAACGCCGCAATATCGTGCTTCAGCAAATGATACACTATGGTTTCCTGACCTCTGAGCAATACGAAAGCCTTAAAAATGATTCAATAGCATTAAAGCTGAAGTCCCTTAATCATAACAGTAACCAGGCTCCTTACTTTATTTCTGTCATTCGGGACCAGCTTCTTCAGGAAATTGATGAACTGAATCAACAACGTTCCAGTGAAGATCCTTTGGATTTATACACCAGTGGATTGAAGATTTATGTTACGATCAATTCTCGTATGCAACGTCACGCCGAAGATGCCTGTATGGAGCATATCAAAGAACAGCAACGTTTATTTAATGCTCACTGGAACGGACGTAACCCATGGATTGATAAAAACGGACATGAATTAAAGGGCTTTATTGAGTCGAAGATTGTCCCACGAACCGAACGGTATCGAACCCTGAAACAGAGTTACGGTGACGATAAAACGAAGATTATGGCTGGTCTTAAAAAACCAGTGAAGATGCGGATTTTTACGTATCGGGGCGAACGTGATACCGTAATGACCCCATTAGACTCTATACGATATTATGCCCGATTCCTGCAAATCGGCATGATGTCTGAAGATCCCAATACAGGGCAGGTGAAAGCCTGGGTGGGTGGTATTAATTATAAATATTTCAAATTTGACCACGTCAAACAGTCCAGACGTCAGCCGGGTTCTGCTTTCAAGCCATTTGTATATGCAACCGCAATTGACAAAGGCTATACTCCCTGCGACATTGTACAGGATGTAAATACTTGCATTGGCGAATGGTGCCCACAAAACTTTGAAGGCAGCGGATCGGGCCGTAGCATGACCCTACGGCAGGCCATCGCCAAATCGGTCAACACGATTTCTGTTCAACTCATGAAGAAGTTCGGGCCAGAAACCATCATTGAATATGCCCATCGCATTGGCGTTAAATCGCAAATTCCAAATGACGTTACGATCTGTCTGGGAACCCCTGACGTGAGCTTATTCGAAATGGTTAATGCTTACTGTACTTTTGCGAATGGCGGGGTTGCCTGGGATAACCCACAAATGATCGTACGGATTGAAGACCGGTACGGAAATGTCCTACGAAAATTTGAACCCACTACACACGACGCCCTGAGCCCTGAATCGGCCTGGCGAATGATTTATATGCTTCAGGGAGCCACTCAGGAGCCGGGCGGTACTTCCGTGCGTTTAAATCGTGAACCTTGTGGACAAAATAATCAGATTGGGGGTAAAACAGGGACTACTTCTAATTACTCCGATGGTTGGTTTATGGGTGTAACGCAGGGCCTTGTAACCGGAGTATGGGTCGGAGCGGAGGAACGGTCTATCCACTTCCGTTCGGGTGGCCTGGGCCAGGGAGCCCGATTGGCCTTACCAGCCTGGGCAAAATACATGAACCGCGTGTATGCCGATGATGCCATCGGACTTAAGAAGATGCCTTTTAATAAACCGGCAAATGATAAGGTCTGCGATAATCCATTTGGAGATAAAGCGTATGGGGATTCTACCATCGTTATTCCAAACGAAAAGCGACCGGCCGACAATAATCTATTATAATAAAAAGGGAGACTCAGGTGAGTCTCCCTTTTTATTGGGCATTTTGTTTTCTATTGGAATGAAAACGGCTAAAGATATTAGGTAAAAGTGCTTATAATACTAAGATAGGTTTTGTTCAAAAATCTCACAATTTTATCTGGTAATTTTTCAATTTCAAAACTTTTCAACTTTAATTTGTATATTTTTTTACCACAAACTACTATTCCCACCCGATCTTATGAATAGTCTTTCAATAGATGCTTTTTAGGTTTACTCCCTTTACTTGACTTTTTCCTGCAGGAATACTAACCGCCCTTGCCGTCTAGCTATTACCAGTGAGGCGTTTGTAGGTTTAGGTATTACTAAAACATCCCGAATTTGTCCCGCAAAATTGTTCATGTGGTACGTGGTTTCGCCGCTGTTCATTACTAATAAACCTCGGCTGGCATCTAACCGCCCTTTACCCGGCGGTAAGCCCCAGGTATTTCCGTTTAGTAATATATCAGGCTTTCCGTCATGGGTAAAATCAGAAACAACGATACTATACACAGAAGAAATTTGAGCCGCCATGGGCAATGGCATTAATTTGAAGTTTTCTTTGCCTTCATTTTTCAGAATACTTGTCTGGAATTCAACCGCTTTCTTTTCCAGCATTCCCCGACGCAAGTCCTGAGTTAATAAACGATTTACTGGAATTTCTGCAAATCGCTGATTGGAAGGCAATAAATATGGCCAGCTTTTTAACTGCTGTTTCCACTCAGCCCGGCTTGCTAACGGATATCGTTCGCCATCAATATCAATGGTACTCATGATGGGGTCAATGGTTCCGTTTCGATCAAAATCATTAACATGCAACAGCAGCGGATTATCAATACTGGCTCGATATTCCGAGTTCAATCCTATATTCCCCAAAACGAAATCAATATCGCCATCCTGATCCAAATCTGCGGCTTTAATAGTCGTCCACCACCCTTCCGAATTTTGAATTGTCTGCGTATGGGAATACGTAAATTTTCCTCCTCGATTATAAAAAATGGTAACGGGCATCCACTCACCAATTACCACTAAGTCGGGCCACTGGTCATGGTTTACATCTTCCCAAACGGCATCTGTTATCAAGCCTGTTTTACTCAATACTTCGGGGGTATCTTCTTTAAAAACTCCCTTCTGATTACGCAGAATATAACTTTTAGGTGTTATTCCATAGGAGCCCGGAGCTGATCTGGCTCCCACGAATACATCTACATCCCCATCTCGATCCAGATCAGCTGCCACCAGGCAAGATACATTAACGGATAAAGCCGGCAGTCGCTCATGAGCTAATGTAAAATTCCCTTTGCCATCGTTTAGATATAGTCGAACGAAACAACTATCACTTGGCTGAGAACTACCTGCCCCTATTAACAAATCAAGATCATTATCTCCTTCTACATCCAGAAAAACGGCGGCTGTTTCTGTAAATGCTGGAATAGCAAAACCGGGTTTAACTTTATAGCCACCATCAGGTTGTTGAATGAGTAGCTGGCCAGCTTGCAGGGTACTTGCTGTTCGGTATAAGTCTGGCAGGCCATCACCATTTACATCGCCCTGAATCAGTTTTGGGCCCTGATCCTGTAAGGTACGTGGAAGTAATGGCTGATCTATTACATCACGGATGGGCAAGGCTTCATAAGGGGTATCGGCCTTTAAAACACGCTCGGAAATATTTTTAAACCAGGCAGGGTTTTGCCTGGTTATTACTGGCGGAGTAGCCTGAGCCTCTTCGGCAGAAAGAGTAATCGTTTGTTTTGAGTCAATGGCTTTTAGAGTCTGGCTTTTAAAACTAGGCCAGATCACAACGAGGGAATCCAGCTTGATGGCTTTCCCTAACCCAATCTGCATAACAGGTTCCTGGCTGGACTGGTAGCCCTGGTTGGGTTGCAGTGTAATTAGTTGTGTAATACCCTGAGTATAAGCGATAACCTCTGTTCCATACCCAAACGGATTACCAACAGGCCCCCTAAGCTTAATTTTCAGATAATTAAAGTCCCCGGCGGCGTCAGTAGCATTTTCATATAACCCGGCCTCTTTACCCAGGTGGTTCATTACCAAATCAAGATCACCATCGTTATCAAAATCGCCATAGGCTACTCCATTGGTAACATTTGGTTCTCCTAAACCCATGCGTAAGGCCTGATTTTCGAAACGAAATTTTCCTTTATTAATAAAAGCAAAGTCTGACTGTGGATCTGATGGCATTGATTTGATAATCTGAGTCATGGAAAGATGCCCAGATGCATTCTTTATGCGTTTGGCAAGTCCTTCCAAGAAATCCAGATCTCTAACGTCCCGGTATTGGCCATTGGGAATAATCAGATCTTTTTGCCCGTCTGAATCAATATCAACCATTAAGCCTCCCTGGCTCACGTCGGTAGCGGCGACACCCACTAACCAGGCTTCATCTGCCCAAAAACCATTTCCGGTATTATGCTGCAGGGTATTATGAGCTACTAATCGGGGTGTCGTATAACGCGTCTGCGTACGGCGGCGTACAATGTCTTCTGGAAGCACCGACGCCGTAAAGACGTCTATCTGCTGATCATTATCCAGATCGGCAGCAACAACCCCCAGGCTCCGGGCAGGCGTATGACTCATTACTTCGAGCGTTTCCTCCCGGAAAATACCTTTCCCCTGATTAAAATAAACGTGGTCGGCCTCAGGAGCATCCTGAGACAAATAAAGATCTGGCCAATGATCTCCGTTTAAATCGGCTACGGCAATGCCAGTGGTGTATTTCGTAGAAACCAGATTTGTTTTTACTTCCTTAAAAAGCCCCTTTTCATTTACGAAAAGCCGGTCACCGCCTTCAAATAAAATAGTACGCTGATTCCATTCCAGGGAATCAAGAGCATAGTTTGCTACATAACAGTCCAGATCGCCGTCCAGATCATAATCGAAGAAAACACTTTGAACCGCCTGCCGATTATTTTCCAACCCTATTTCGGCTGCTTTTTCTGAAAAAAGGGGTATACCCTGCTCATTGATTATCCCCGTATGAAGAAACAATTCATTACGCGGAGAAACCCCGAAATGGCAAATGTATACGTCGAGCCACCCGTCGGCATTCACGTCGGCCAGGGTAATTCCTGCACTCCACTGCCCATTACTTTTCAAGCCGGCGGCTTCCGTAACATCTTCAAAATGCCACCCGCCCCGGTTCAGAAAAAACCGATTATTGCCATCCGCCGAGGTAAAGAAAATATCCGGCAATCCGTCATTACTAAGATCCCCGACGGCTACCCCTCCTGCCCCAAACAGGCGTTCTATTAACCGTAAGAAATGTTCAGTCTGGATAGAATCAACGGGTAACTTCAGCGTAAGGCTATCGATGGTCGGCAGCGTATTTTTAAACGATAAGCCTGTCCGGGCGGCCGAGCGTTTCTCCAGCAGAGGATCGTCAGGTGCGACGTAAGGCCTTTTACGTTCCGACTGCTGACAACCAGCCAGAAAATAAAGCCCAGCGAGGCAAACCAAAAGCCAATACTTCATGCGTGGAGGAAAGATTAGAAGCCGCAAGTTACCAATTCCTAGTCGGAAAAAAGCATAAAAAATCCCCTCTGGATTTAGGCAGAGGGGAAACTTGGGTTTCAACTTTTTAATATCCTGGATTTTGAGTCAGGGTAGCTTTCCCATTAAGCTGACTGTAGAGAATCTCCTGCAGAGGAATAGGAAAGTATTCGTGTTTTCCTTTCACAAAAGCTGCTCCTTTTAAATAAAGACGTTTGGTTTGCTCAATTGCTAAGTATTCGTTTAGCGTCACATCGGCAACACCCCACCTTACCAGATCAAAGAACCGATGCCCCTCCATTCCAAATTCAAGGCGTTCTTCAAAACGAATGGCTTTACGGGCAAAATCTTTATCAGGAAAAGAGGTATACAGACCGACTACGTAATTGGCTGCTGCGGTTCCATCCGCATTCTTAACGAAGCCCTCGGGATTAGAGGCCCGATTACGAATTAAATTTACATAGTACATAGCTTTATCCAGACTACCAATTTCGGCTTCGATTTCGGCTAACCACAAGTAAACATGGGATAAACGAAGAATACGATAGTTGTTTGCATTCAAACGAGGGTTACCCGCAAAGGTATTGGAACCTACATCAGAACGATACATTACGTGTTTTTTAGGCGAATAAGGCCCCCCGTACGACTGATCACGAATATACGCCTTACCGGGATGTACGCCCCAGTCCAGATAAGGGATTCCACGCCGCCCTACGGTCCAGTCCAAGCGAGGGTCCAAATTTCCCTGATAAGGTACATACCCTGTACTGGTTGACTCCAAGCCCTGGTCATTGGTTACGTCAGAAGTATTATAGGTATCAAGCAAAGGTAACCCATTCGCATCTGTCTTGAAGGCATTAACCAGGTTCTGACTAGGCTGGAAAAATCCGCAGCAGGTTGTTACGCCACCTCCCCCATACGGATAGTTCAGGGTAGCTCCAACATTACCATTCTCACCAGATGCAGCACCATCATTAACCGAAAACTCTATTTCAAAAATAGATTCACTATTGTTGTTTGTTGTGGCCCGGAAGTTGTCATGATATTTATCTACCAGCTGGTATTGGTTACTTGCCACTACTGCTTCCAGCAATGTTTTAGCATCAGCAAACTTTTGCTGAAACATATAGGCTTTTGCTAACATTGAAGCTGCTGCCCATTTTGTTGCCCGACCTACCTGAGATTGTTTAGCCGGTAAGTTTTCATAAGCATATTGAAAATCAGCATTGATTTTGGGCCAGATTTCATCAGTGTTCGGAATTTTAGTACTGTTCAAATCGGCCGGATCATAGGTTATTTCATCAATAAAAGGCACATTTTTGAACATTTTCCGAGCCTCGAAATGATAATGTGCCCTTAGAAAACGAGCCTCGGCCATCGCCTGTGTTTTTTCAGCGTCGGTCATATCGGTTGCGTTTACTACGGCCTGCAACACATCATTACAACGGGCGATGCCATCATATACCGCTCGCCATTTCCCCTGAAAATATACATTATCTGACTGAATCTGATACTGTTCGATCAAACTGATGGCAGGCTGGTCACCGGCAATGGTTCCCTTGTAGGCATCACCTCCCATTATACTACCGTATACCCAGTTATCGCTGGAACTTTGATACGATCGGAATGCCCCACCACTGGTAGCCCAGCCGTCGAGCAATGAATACGCCCCGGTTAATAAATAACTAACTCCTTTTGCGTTTTGTAACGCTGTTGCTGACAATACTGCTTTAGGTTGTACATCCAGGAAAGAATCTTTGCAAGACGTAAACATCCCCAGCAGAAGTGTTGTGATGAGTATTGTATTTCTTTTCATTGATTTCAGAAAGATCTTATGTGAAAATGATTCTTAAACTCCAGTTGATCAGAATGCCAGATTCAGCCCTACAAGGAATGATTTTGCTACCGGATAGGCTCCTTCGTCTACACCAAGCTGACGATCCTGACCACTTGAACCTGAACTGCGTAAGTTGATTTCAGGATCTAACCCACTGTATTTCGTTACCGTTAATAGATTTTGTCCCTGCACGTACACGGAAGCTCTGCTGACTTTCAGTTTCGACAATAACACTTTGGGGAGATTATAGGAGAGTTGTACGTTTTTCAACCGCAGGTAAGAACCACTTTCCAAATAATAGGTTGAGGGTAAAATGCTTACCTGATCACTAGCTACTAGCTTTGGGAGAACGGCATTAGTAGCTCCCGGACGCCATGATTGATAGTACATACGATGGCTCCGGTTACCGGAGAAGGTCGGAAAATCAGTCCAGTATTTGGTATAGTTGAATATCTGGTTACCATATACGCCCTGACCAAATAGGGTCAGTGTAAAGTTTTTGTACGAAACACTTGCATTAAGCCCATAGTTGAATTTAGGGTGAGGGCTACCAATAATTCCCAGATCGCTTGCATTCACGACACCATCGCCGTTCCGATCCTGGAAATGGAACCGCCCTGCTTTATTTTCATTCCCTCCGCCAAATTGTTGGGGAGCCGCAGCTGCCTCATCATCACTTTGGAAAATCCCGTCAATGATATAGCCAAAGAATGAAGAGATCGGATACCCTTGTTGAGTAACGGTCAGGTTTGTGATCCGCTGATCATTTAAGCCGAAGTATTGAGTATTGGGGTTACCGTCTGTAATTAATACTACGTTACGATAAGTGCCCAGGTTTCCCCCTACCCGAATCGTAAAATCACCAGCCTTCGTAAAGTAATTGATACCCAAATCCACCCCGCGGTTTCGCATAGCCCCGATATTCTGGAAAGGAGCCGTTGCTACTCCTTGTGTACTCGGAGCTGTCACGGGGAAAAGCATATCCGATGTTTTCCGGGTATACCAATCCAGAGCAATATCAAATTTCCCGTTTAGAATGGTAGCATCCAGACCAAGGTTTGTAGAAGTAGTGGTTTCCCATTTCGCTTGGGCATTACCAAACTGAGTTAGTTCGTATCCGGCAATTGCCGAAGTACGGCTACCGTTTAAGTCATAGAATGACGTAGCTGGGTTAACACTGAATTGCAGGAAGGAGTTATAATTCCCAATTTCCTGGTTACCCGTTTGCCCCCAGCCTAGCCGTAATTTGGCATCGTCCAACCAGCTCAGGCTTTTTGCAAAGCCTTCCTGGGAGAATCTCCAGCCAAAGCTGGCCGCAGGAAAATAAGCCGTACGGTTAGCCGCGGCAAAACGGGAAGAACGGTCACGACGAATGGTGGCGTCAAACAGATATTTATCCTGAATTGAGTAGTTAACCCTTGCAAATTCAGAAGCCAGCCGCCAGTCATAACCCGTCCCGGTGTTGGTTTGTACGCCCGTACCTGAGCTCAGGTAACGGTTGTCCAGGTTATCAACTGCAAATGCGGTACGAATGGCTGAGAATTCTTCGTAATAACTCTTAATGGACTCAACGCCAGCAATTACATTCAGATGTTGCTGCCGGCCTAAATCCAGGTGATACGTCAGGGTATTATACCAGGTCCAGGTGAATCCATAATTATTACTGGTTTCCAGCTGATTGGATCCGGCCGCCTCGGCAGATTCAATATCACGAATGGTATAGTTCCGATAATTATAGAAATTGTAATCAATCCCAAACTGAGTCCGGGCAGTCAGGTTCTTCAATAGGTCTACTTCTGCATAAGCATTACCAAACAGCCGCATTTCTTTCTGCACGTTGTCTTTATTACGATACAAAAGAGCTACCGGGTTTTTAGCATTATCAAGGTCACTCCCACGCGTACCCGCAAAATTTCCAGCTACGTCATATACGGGAATAATGGGCTGAATCCGATACCCAAATGAAATGGGGTTACTTTCTGAATTGTTACCACTGGGCTGACCGATACGTTCGCCATAAGCAACCTGGAAATTTTCCCCTATGCGAATACGTTTTGACACGTTGAATTCCGTATTAGCCCGTAAAGCGTACCGCTTGTAACCCGTATATTTCATGATCCCCTGCTGATTAAAGTAGTTCAGCGACATGGCATAGCGGGCATCTTCATTACCTCCTGATACGCCAATCTGGTGATTCTGGATAGGGGCCTGACGGAATAATTCCTTCATCCAGTTTGTCCCTGTTTTATTGGCTTTGGTTATTAACAGGAAGTTAGAAGAAGTAATATCATTATTGTAGTTGAGGTACTTCCCACTGGCATCACGAGCCACACGAGAGTCATTTGAACTTTCCATTACACCACTAGGTAAGATATAATCAGGAATAACTGGATCCGTTCCGTTTCCAAATTGTGCGTGTACCGGATTGCCATTTGCCCCCACTAAACCTGAGTTACGACGTGACTCCCAGATTAGGTTGGCGTATTCCTGAGTATTGAGCAAGTCCAGCATTTTACCCGGACTTTGCATACCGTAGTAAGTATCATAGGTAAAAACAGGCTTGCCAACTTTCCCTTTTTTGGTTGTGATGATCACTACGCCATTACCCGCCCGCGAACCATAAATAGAAGCCGCCGAAGCATCTTTCAACACCTGCATCGACTCAATGTCATTCAGGTTCAAGGTATTGAGGTTCCCTTTGGTGGGTGTTCCATCAATTACGTACAGAGGTGAGTTATCATTAATGGTGCCGAATCCACGAATACGCACCATTACGCCCCCACCCGGAGCATTTTCATTCCCAACCGTTACCCCGGCAATACGGCCCTGCAGAGCCTGCCCTACGTTACTAGCCGGAACAGACAGCAAGGTTTTGGAATCAATCGTGGCAACGGCACCTGTAATGTCTCGTTTCGATTGACTACCATATCCCGTCACGACTACTTCGTTAAGTACCTTACTTTCTTCCTGAAGAACAATTGTCAAAGACGTCTGGCTACCGATCAGAACTTCTTTTTGCTGGTAACCAACCGAAGAAACCACTACGGCATCAGCATTAGAAGGAATAGTAAGGCTGAAATTACCTGATGCATCCGTTACTACCCCTCGGTTAGTGTTTTTAACCTGTACATTGGCTCCTGGAATTGCCTGGTCATTCTGACTGGTAACTTTCCCCGTTATACGGCGATCCTGGGCATAAGCATGCCCGCTTCCCCATCCCATCAGGACGAGGAGAAGAAGTATAAATCTTCTCATAAACAGAAAGAATAATTGTTTAGGTTTTGTTAGATTAAGTCAAAAGAGAGTACGCCTTTGACCTGTCTGCCAATTTTAAGATGTTTAAACTATCATTAAAACTAATAGACAACGCAATTTGAATATTTTGTTAATATTTTGCACATTTTATATAGAAAAAAATGACAATAATTCTTTCACCGGATAAATTTCGGGGCTCATTAACTGCCTTTGAAGTATGCAATGCCATGGAAGCAGGCATCCGAGCTGCTTTGCCGGAAGCTGAAATTATAAAAGCTCCCCTTTCAGATGGCGGAGAAGGTTTTCTGGACGTTTTAGTAACCAATCTGAATGGAAAACTCCTGGAGGTAGAATGCCATGATCCGCTTATGCGGCCAATAAAGGCTACTTTCGGCATAGCTCAGGATACCGCTTTTATCGAAATGGCTCAGGCTTCAGGACTAGCCTTATTAAAAAAAGAAGAACAGAACCCACTTAAAACTACCACCTACGGCACCGGAGAACTTATTCTGGCAGCTATTAAACAAGGGGTTAGGCGAATTATTCTGGGTATCGGCGGATCAGCTACCAGCGATGGGGGTATAGGTATGGCGGCGGCCTTAGGTTGGAAATTTCTGGATGATACAGGCCAGGAGCTAGCTCCAACGGGTGAAAACCTTAATCGAATTCAACACATTCAGAAGCCAGAGCTCCCACTCGGTGCTGAGGTTCTTATTGCCTCAGATGTAAGCGTTCCTTTGTACGGCCCCGAAGGAGCCGCTTATGTATTTGGCCCTCAAAAAGGAGCTGATACCTCAGCCATTCAGCACCTGGACGCCGGCTTACGGCATTTAGCCAATTGCCTTGCTGGCATACACTCGTTATCATCAGCCCAGGCCGGGGCAGGTGCTGCAGGTGGCTTAGGGTATGGCCTTAGGGTCTTTTGTAATGCACAGATTCGTCCCGGAGTGGAACTTGTTATGGAACTGATCGGGTATGAACAGTTGTTACAAAAGGCTGACCTTGTTATAACCGGTGAAGGAAAATTAGATTCCCAAACCATACAGGGTAAGCTCATAAGTGGCATTTGTCAGAAAGCCGGTCGGGTGCCAGTAGTAGCTTTGTGTGGAACCTTGTCGGCTTCACCAATGGCATTACGAAAAATGGGCTTACGGTATGCTACTTCGGTTCTTACTGCTCCGATAACCCTGGAAGAAGCATTGGAAACTGCTTATGAGCAGGTTCGGGATGCTACATACTGGCTAGTACCTTTATTTTCCAAATAACCTGTTTTCATCGGCATTCATGTCATTCGACTATAAAAACGAGCTTGCTAAAATCCCGCATCAACCTGGAGTCTATCGCTATTTTGACGATGAGGGAACTGTGATTTACGTAGGAAAAGCAAAAGATTTACGGAATCGGGTAGGAACTTACTTTCAAAACTCACGTGATCACGACCGGAAAACCAAACGCCTGGTTTCTCATATTCGTAAAATTGAGTTTACGATTGTTCCAACGGAATTTGATGCTCTTTTACTTGAAAATACATTAATCAAAAAATATCAGCCCCGCTTTAATATTCTTCTGCGGGATGATAAAATGTATCCCTTCATTTGTGTAACGAATGAGCGGTTTCCGAGGATCCTGTCCTTGCGAAAAGTGGATAAAAAGCTGGGGACATTTTATGGCCCTTATGCTAATGTAAAGGCTATGCATAGCCTGCTTGATATGTTCGGGCAGCTATACACTATTCGTACGTGTAGCTTTGCTCTGACCCCTAACAATATTGAAAATAAAAAATTCAAGGTGTGCCTGGAATATCACATTGGCCGTTGCAAAGGCCCTTGTGAAGGCTTGCAATCTGAAGAAGACTACCTTCGCGATATTGATCAGGTGAAGCAAATTCTGAAAGGCAATTTACAGATTCCAAAACAGTTTTTCCAGGAACGAATGATTGAAGCCGCCAGCAGTATGGCTTTTGAGGAAGCTCAGGAATGGAAAGAAAAGCTGGCAACACTGGAACATTTTCAGAGCCGAAGTACGGTGGTCAATCCTAATGTTGGTAACGTGGATGTTTGTACCATTGTGTCTGATGAAACCACCGCCTATTTAAACTTCATGCGGGTACTGAATGGCTTCATTAGTCAAACACACACCTTTGAAGTTAAGAAAAAACTAGATGAAACCGATGCTGATCTTCTAACCATGTGGACCTGGGAATTACGAACCCAATATGATTCAGAGGCGAAGGAAATTCTCACTAACCTACCACTTACTATTGACTTCAAAGGCATAACCAATAATGTCCCTCAGATTGGGGATAAAAAGAAACTTCTCGATGTTTCGCTAAAGAATGTTTTATATTTCCGAAAAGAGAAATCAGATCGTCAGGTAGCAGAAGAAACAGCCGGAAATCCGAAGATGAGGGTTTTAATGACGCTAAAAAACGATCTTCAAATCAAGGTTATTCCGCGTCATATTGAATGTTTTGATAATTCAAATATTCAGGGAACAAACCCGGTTTCGGCAATGGTCTGTTTTAAAGATGGTATGCCCTCTAAAAAAGATTATCGCCATTTTATACCTAAAACCGTTATAGGCCCTGACGATTTTGCTACGATGAAAGAAATAGTAGGCCGGCGGTATAGTCGTTTACTGGCAGAAGAACAACCTCTGCCAGATTTAATCATTGTAGACGGCGGGAAAGGTCAGCTCTCAGCTGCCTGCGAAGCCTTGAAAGAATTGAATTTATACGGCAAAATACCCATTGTAGGAATTGCAAAACGTCTGGAAGAAATTTACTACCCTGAAGACCCCATCCCACTGTATATTGATAAACGGTCGGAAAGCCTGAAATTGATTCAACGTCTTCGTGATGAAGCCCACCGTTTCGGAATTACACACCACCGCGACCGCCGCAGTAAAACGTTTCTGGTAAGCGAGCTGGAAGGAATTGAAGGAATTGGAAAGGTAACCGCCGCTAAACTGTTGAAATATTTTAAAACACTCAACGCGATTAGAGGTGCTTCTATTGAAGAATTAGAGAACGTGTTAGGAAAAGAAAAGGCTTTGAAATTAAGGGTTTATTTCCAGACTGCTCATTTATAGGTGGGCTGTTGAGCCCCCATCCCTTACAAGAATATATAAAAAGCCTTCCAGATATACCTGGAAGGCTTTATTGGTTTAGAGATATGCACCGTCCTGAAATAGGTTGACATCAAGAAGATTAACTTATGGAAGAG
>JASGGE010000019.1:0-34828 GCA_047605205.1 Siphonobacter sp. | reverse complement strand
AGTGTACTGTGCCGGGTGCATTCTTCCTGTATTTTTGGTCACGTTTTTAATAGTTTTGAGTGTGTTTTTCGGGAACAAATGGAAATCTCCCAACAATTGATTCAACAAGAGGGAAAAGGTATTATTATCTGGCTGGATCAGGAAGGTAAAGGCAACGGTCATTTTGCTTTACTAAAAAGTGTAGAATACAAACGGAAAGGTTGGGTACAGGCAGATGCGTATGAAGCCGTTGGTTTTAAAAAAGATGCTCGTGATTATACACAGGCAGCTGAAATCCTGAACCAGCTAGGGGTAGAGTCCGTACGCATGCTTACCAATAATCCTGAGAAGGTTGATATTCTTACCCAGCATGGTATAAAGGTTGTTGGCGTAACCCAAACCGTGTTATCGTAATTTACCTGTCTGGAGACCCATTTATGGGCATCCTAAACCATCATTTGTAGGGCTTTAGTTTTCTCCGAAAACTAAAGCCCTTTTTCTTGCTCAATTCTTTCTTGAATTATTTCTACATGGCTATATGCCTTTTTCATGATAACAATTTCATAATGTGCAAGAGATAATGGCATAACATTGAAATTGTTGTTTTGCATGTCCAAAATAACAACTGTATAATTATATAATAACTGTATAATTGTATGATAATTGATTGATCTTTCGATTTCTATTGATGCATAAATAGAAATCATGTAGTACCGAAGTAATTTAATTCTTCTGCTCTATTAAAGCCTGAAAAATATACTCTTTTCTACATTAGTAAAATTAGGATTGAGTGTCTAACCTATCGACTGATTTGAATCGGTTGGTCAGAATCTTATT
Organism: Siphonobacter sp.; assembly: GCA_047605205.1. GTDB lineage: Bacteria > Bacteroidota > Bacteroidia > Cytophagales > Spirosomataceae > Siphonobacter. The sequence continues at coordinate 34,012 of JASGGE010000019.1, read as the reverse complement.
GTGTTTTTTTTAATGAGTATATTTCATCAATTAGCGACGTACATGCGAAACTGTGTATTTTTTCCAAAGAAAAAAGTAATCAGCACCCTTAGTCTACTGTCTTTATTGACAGTACTGACTATCCCTAACACGTACGCCAGGATTGAGCAGCCTCCCGTCGTGAAAAAGAAAGATGTAAACGTTTCAGGTACTGTAAAAGACCAGTCGGGTCAGGCTCTGACAGGCGTCACCGTTTTAAATAAGACTACTAAACAAGGCACCGTGACGGATGCTCAGGGAAAATTTAGCATTCAGGCAGAAGTAGGCCAGACCCTGGTTTTTTCATTCATTGGGTATCAGTCGCAAGAGATTACAGTTGGCAATCAACTCATACTTGATATTCAGTTGAAAGATGATGCTCAGCAACTCAATGAAGTAGTTGCCGTGGGGTATCAAACCATGCGAAAAGCTGATCTGACCGGAGCGGTTTCAAGCGTAAAAGCGAGTGAACTTAACGTGTCTTCGCCAACTATAGGGCAGGCTCTGGTTGGTAAAGTGGCAGGGGTTCAGGTATCACAGGTGAGTGGATCTCCCTATGCCAGTACTAAAATTCGGGTGCGGGGTATTGGTTCTATCAATGCCAGTTCCGATCCGCTCTACGTGATTGATGGTTACCCAGTTGCCAGTAATGATCTTTTTCTTAATAACAATGATATCGAATCCATCGATATTCTAAAAGATGCGGCTTCGGCTGCGATCTATGGGTCAAGGGCATCTGGTGGTGTTGTGCTTATCACTACGAAGCGTGGTAAAGAAGGTAGAGGTGTCTGGGAATACGAATACCAGACGGGTATTAATCAGGTTAATAAAAAAATTGATTTGCTGAATGGCGATGAATTTAACCAGCTTGTTATTGATGCCCGAAATGGAACCTATAAAGATCTGATTGTCAACGCCGGAGGAACCTGGACAGATGACATGTATTCGGATGATAATGCAACCCGAATTTCTGAGTCGGGTGGGTCTGCCTCGGCGGTTAGTATACCAACGGACATTTACGATTTTAACACCCAAACGGCCATTAAAGCTAACTATAATACAAACTGGCAGGACCTGATTTACCGGAATGCAGTTCAGCAACGGCATAGCCTGAGTTTTTCAGGTGGTGGAAAAAACAGTCGGTATATGGTAAGTGGAGCCTATATGGATCAGGACGGAGTGGTGATCAATACGGGCCAGAAACGCTATAATTTCCGGGCAAATGTTAATGCTGACGTAAATTCCAGATTGAAACTGGGAAGTAGTATTTTCCTGACTTATACGGATAATAAGGAGCTGTCAGAAGGTCGTTGGGATCATAACCCCATTATGGCTGCTTTGATTTATCCATCGAGTTACCGGGCTTATGATGATGAAGGAAATGTAGTTAAAAATGAAGTCGCTGCTTTAGCTAATACGTATGGGTTTCAGTCAATTGAAAACCCAATCGCCTTAGCTCAGGAAATTGATATTCAGCGGCGGGGTTTTAAAGGTACGTATAATGCAAACCTTACCTATGAAATTCTGAATGGGTTGAATTTCAAAATAAACCTGGGTGTACAAACCTATAACGAAAAGTATCAATATTACTGGCCAACCAGCTTGAGTAGTGGCGTTAACCCACCTTATTCGGATGCTGCAAAAGCGGCTGCCAATGCAACTGCCACGACCACAGCCATGCTGGATGCTCTTGCTGAATATACGTTAACATACAGTAAACAATTCGGAAAACATAAAATTGACGCTTTGGCAGGATATACCGCTCAAAAAACAACCAGCGATATTCTGAGTGTAAATGCAAGTGGTTTTAGTGATGACCGGATTCATGAAGTTACTGCGAAAGGAGCCGATGCCAGTTACTTTACGATGAACTCTTCAACGGCCAAGTCGGCTTATACCCTCTTGTCGTATTTAGGCCGGGTAGCTTATAATTACAAAGATCGCTATTTTGCCACGGCATCCCTTCGTACGGATGGATCATCACGTTTTGGGGCCCAGAATCGTTGGGGGACATTCCCTTCTGTTTCATTCGGCTGGAATATTTCTGACGAACCATTCTACCAAAATGCATTGGGTCAATGGTCTACACTAAAATTACGTTCGAGCTGGGGGATAAGCGGAAATAACAACATTGGGAACTATAACTCATTGCAAACGATGAGCACTTCCAGTGCGGCTATTTTTGGGGATGGAGTATCAACAGCGGCCTATGCCAATAGCTTGAAGGATCAGAAGTTAGGTTGGGAATCAACTCAGCAATACAACTTCGGGGCTGATATTGGCTTACTGAATGGCCGCGTTTCGCTGAGTGCTAACTACTACCTGAGTTACTCCTACAATTTATTATTTAATCAAACGATTTCAGCGATCTCAGGAGCCACTTCTATTCTAACGAACTTAAAGGATTCAAAAATTAGAAACAAAGGAATTGATTTGCAGCTAGATACTCGCCTGATTTCAACACACGACTTTACGTTGAACCTGAGTGGTAACCTTTCCATTAACCGGAACAAAGTGCTTGATATGGGTGGGGCCAGTACCATTGTCACAGCTGGTGCCGAACGTTCATACAAAACGCACATTACCCAGCAGGGTTCACCGGTGGGGATGTTCTATGGCTTCAAGGTAGCTGGTATGGTGACAACTGAAGAGCAAAAAGCGACGGTGGCTCAGTCGGCCTCTTCCAGTAATAGCATCAAACTTGGTGACTTGTACTTTCAGGATACCAATGGAGATGGTGTAGTAAATGATGATGACAAAACTATTATCGGGACACCCTACGCCAAATTTACCTATGGTTTTGCTCTGAGTTCGACCTATAAAAACGTTGATTTCAATGCGGCCTTTAATGGTTCCTATGGAAATCAGGTGTTAGATGGCCAGGATTATTACCTCTATAATATGGAAGGTTCGGGTAATCAGTATCATAAAGTTACCCAACGCTGGCGTTCGGAATCAGAGCCAGGTAATGGGCAAGTATACCGGGCATCACGTTCGGCAACGCAAAGTAATAGCACTCGTTTATCCACATTCTACATTCAGGACGGCTCTTTCTTTAGATGTACCAATATTACACTTGGGTATAATTTCCCAGCTATGGATAAGCTTACTAATAAGGTAATCAGTAAGTTACGGCTTTATGCGGGGGTGAACAATCCATTTACAATTACGAAGTATCTGGGGTATAACCCTGAAGTTGATTACAACGATGGAGCAAACCTCACCCCTGGGGTTGACTATGGCAAGTATCCGCTTGTCCGGGCTTATAACATTGGTGCAAAAATTACTTTCTGATTATCCCAATTCTGAATAAAGTATACGATCATGAAATTTAATATAATTAAAACCGGTATTCTGCTGGCTTGCCTGTTAACGTGCTTTTCCTGTAATAAGGATTTTCTCGATCAGACGGACCCTAATTCAGTTGCGGTTAGTGAATACTTCAGTTCCGAAAACGATGTATTACTGGCAGTTAATGGGATTTACCAATCAATTCGGAGCTCAAACAGTATGGGCGAAGGAAGTTCTTTATATACCGATACCCGTTCTGATGACCGTTCTACTTACGATCAGTCTTCCAATTCCGGAGAACCTTTTCAATTTCCTGATTTTTCGTTAGTAGCAAGTAATTCCTATGTGAAAGCTCACTGGACTGCCCTGTATACAACCGTATCACGGGCTAATACGGTGCTTTCTCATATTGATGAAGTCACATTTTCAGATGCTGACCTAAAAAGCCAGTATACCGCCGAGGCCAAGTTCTTACGGGCAATGTCTTATTTTCATCTGGTGCGTAAATGGGGTGCTATTCCACTCGTAACGACTGAACTTACCACAACCGATCAGGTGAACGCCAGTACGGTACGGGTAGCCGAGTCAGAGGTATACGCTCAGATTGTGGAAGATTTGACAGATGTTGTTACTAGTTCCTTACCAGATCAGCAAACGGGAAGTGACCTGGGGCGGGTTTCAAAGGCCGCCGGAAATGCATTACTCGGCCAGGTATATTTAACTATGGCTACGAACCTGAGTGATGGAAACAGCCAGACGTATCTGACAAATGCCGAAACCTACCTGACGAATGCTTATAACATGCGGACCTTCGGGGAGTTATCCGAAATTGCGTACACGGATGTTTTTGATGTTGATAAACAGGCAACTTGTGCTGAAATTATTTTACCAATTGTCTATATCCAGGGTGATGTAAACTATTCTTCGTCCATTGCTTATAGTAATCAACCTACTGGTGAGACCGTCAATTCTCAGAAAACAAACTCCGGTTATGGTGGAACCGTGAAGCATGATCTGGTAAATGAGTATGAAACATCTGACCCTCGGAAAGATTTTTCTATCCATTATGCTTCAGCAACTACCGTTCAGGACTGGTACATTAGTAAATACCGTGACATTAGTGATGCCGCAGGTACCAATGGTTATGGAGGAAATTATACGATTCTGATGCGTTATGCCGATGTGGTTTTGATGTTAGCAGAAGTAAACATGTATCTGGGCGATAACGCCACCGCCATTACTTATCTGAATATGGTACGCACACGAGCAGGCATGCCTACTTACGAAACCATGCAAAGTGATGCCAGTTATACCAGTAAATTCCCTACGCTAAAACTGGCTATTTTACACGAACGTCGGGTGGAACTTGCTTTCGAGCATCACCGCTGGTTTGATCTACTTCGGTTTTTTACAACGGATGAACTGGTAACATTTTTTCAAGCAAAAAGCCAGGATGATTATGGCCTGGCTTCGCTATCGAATTTTAGTACCAAAGATCGGTATTTCCCGATTCCATACGATGAATACACGCTAAACCCAACGGGAATGTATCAAAACCCGGGCTATTAATAGCAGGTTAGAGAGTATACGTAATACATTGAAATGAAAGCAGAGGCTGACTAAATCTAGTCAGCCTCTATTGTTTGTTACACTATTCTAAGTAACAATTCCAAACTACGTATATATTAAAGCGTATGGCTCATATGAATTACCGTAAAATCACGAAATAACTACCTGATCATTATGGCTAAATTATATTATTGAAAAGGTTAATCAACAGGTTTGAAAAAGTGTATGAATCCTGACTTCCTTCAAATATTACTGAAATGTAATTTTTGAAGGCACCGGATACTCAATTAAGTTAGAAAAATCTACTTTCCAGAAATCTAAGTCGAGCAGTTGATTAGCTTTGGTTTTTGTCAGTGTGATGACTACTGGTGTATTGTCAGCATCGGTGTAGTGTACCTGAATTAAGTCACCATCATATTCATCGGGGTTACCTCCCATACTGATACTACCCATTTTTCCACCTTCATATTCCTCAACCATCTCATTAATGGGATAATCTTCAAGGTTTAGGTTTAGATGGTTTAACAAGAAAGTAATAAGTTCTTTTTCGTTTTCACGAATGGCCCTTTTTTCGTTCATGACAATACTATGTTTGTCGCAAAGCTACCTCCGGATCGAGTTACTTTCAGAAAGATATATTAATTCATTGTATAACAGGCGAATAAATTCTGAGGCATAAGTAACATTACACCCAACTGATATGATGGTTTTGGGTAATTTTCAGAAGCCAGTAACGGATGCGATTTGTGAAGGTTGCTTTTTGTGAACTGCCAGAAAGCGAGTACTGAAAGGGTGAATAGGATTTTTTTTATGGAGCAGAGGTTTATTTACTAATCGGTATAGATGCACGTTTGGCCAACCGCCAGTTTACTATTACTGGGAATCCGGCAAAACAATGATATAGGCTATTCGGAACCTGCAAGTAAGGGGCTATCAAGCTTATACAGAGCAATATAAATAATGCTATACTTGCTAATTCACTGATTTACAGTTGAAAAGACGCTTTGGTTTATGGCGTTTAATTAAACAAACCAGGAGGCAAATATCTACTTGTACTATTGATGATTTTTTTTGAAAAAAATCCTTTAAAATTATACTTATCACTTTTATATAGATGCCATTAATTTTATCGTTTAATGTATCCGTAATACAAACGTTATCTTATCTTATTTGTAAGTAGTATACCTAATGTTTAACGAGTCATTTTCAAGTTTTTGGAATAATCCTTTTATTAAGTCTTTTGTACTAATTGTTATTATTGCGTATTGTGCCTTATGTGCTTTTCAGGGAGGAGATTTTGACGTTTTTTTAGGAGCAGGAGCAAAAATGGCTGTGCGTCAGAATATTTACCAACCCCCTTTTGTTAAAGGCCTTCAGTATTATTATAGTCCATTTTTTGCTCTTTTACTTGCCCCTTTTAGCTATCTGACTTTTAGTATTCCAGAATTTTTATGGCTATTGTTCACTACTTTTTGTTTGTACCGTACCTGGATATTATTGATAGGATATTTACCTGAAAATCAGATTTCTATTAAAGAAATTCGTTTAATAGCCTTTATTACTTTATTCGTAATTTTCCGTTTTTTACTTTATAATTATTCAATGATTCAGATGACTATCTTCCTAATGTGGTCGTCATTAGAGTCTCTGGGATTGTTTAAAAAAGAAAAATATTTACTAGGGGGAATGTTGCTAGGTTTTGCCAGTACAACTAAATTACTACCTGTTTTATTTCTGCCTTATTTATTCTATAGGGGTGAAATAAAGGCTTTTAGCTCGACAGTCTTTTGGTTTATTGCTTTTCTGTTATTTCCTGCACTCTTCATTGGATATCACTTTAATATATTTTTATTACATGAGTGGTGGGGAATTATTAATCCAGGTAATACCGAACATTCTGTTGAAAGAGATTTAAGTACGCATAGTCTGGTAAGTTTAATTCCGGTGTATTTAACAGCCGTTGAAAGTGAGATTAACCTGCCAAGAAATTTACTTTTTCTTAGCCCGGACGAAGCTATTAAAATTACCAACCTGATTCGTATTTGTTTTGTGTTAGGTTCATTATACTTTTTTAGAACGTTGCCTTTTCGAAAGGCAAAAGATAAAATTCATATTCTTTGGGAGTGTTCTTATCTTTTTTTAGTAACCCCACTTTTATTTCCGCATCAGCAGAAGTATGCGTTTATTTATATTATGCCAGCGGTAGTTTACCTCATATACTATCTCATTAGGTGTTTTAAAAATCGGGTTCCGAACCGGAAGTTGTTATTGACGGTATGCCTATTAACCAGTCTCGTTTTTATGCCCTTTATTTCCAGTGATATTATTGGGCGATATTTCTACGATGTCTTGCAGCATTATAAAATCTTGACCATCGCGACCATCCTACTTAGCTTGATTTTGGCCAGCTGTGGACCAGCGAAATGTCGCCGGATTCCGGAAAATAGAGCTTAGTATTGTTATTCTTCTGTTTGTAAGTAAGCTATTCGCTGCGTAAAAAAGGATTGACAGTATTTTTGGAGGAACTATACCTGATAATAACTTAGGCTCTGGCGAATGTTCCGATTACCCTCAAAACGAAACCTAATCATTCCTAATTAGAAATGAAAACACCTCAAGAGTGCCAGACCATGGCCGACATTCGCCGGGAAATTGATACGATTGATCAGCAGGTAATTAACCTGTGGGCGAAACGCTTTGAATATGTTAAAGCTGCTGCTCCTTTCAAGACCGATGCCGCGGCGGTTAAAGCCCCCGAACGCCTGGCCAGTATGCTACAGCAGCGTCGGGTATGGGCCGAAGAAAAAGGCTTAAGTCCTGATGTTATTGAAGGAATTTACCGTGATCTGGTTGCGTATTTTATTCAGGAAGAAATGAAACACTGGCAAAACCAGTAAAGAACGGAGGCATCTATTTTGTACGTTGAGGATCATACTCATTACTTCTGGCAACTGAAAGATAAAGGCGGGCTTCGTATTACCTGGGCCATTCCTTTCATCATTCAGTATTGAGGGTTGTATGAACGCAATTTTTCGCGTTCATACAACCCTCAATTACTAATCAGATCGGCCGGTTAGTCAGCCTCAGCTACCGGAGTGGCATTGGCTCCAATGTCCCCACTTGCTACTATCGTGTTTCCTGACATAATACGTACGTTCGCATTATAAGAGCTTAACTGGTCGTAAAAGCCAGATCCACTGATTGTGAAGTATTTATTGGTTGAAAAAGCTCCTGTGTCTCCGCTGATAGAATCAAGCGTTGTGAGAGTTGTACTGCTATTTGCAGCAACAGTTCCCTCATAAATAGCGGAGGTATATGATGTTCCGCTCGTTGTGTTATATAATCCTACCTGAACGAGTGTTACTGTTGAGCTATACTTATAGAATACTACCCGCCCGTAAATGTTTTTACTATCGGCAGAAGTAAGGGTATAGGCTTTATAGGTAGAGACTGTCCCGCCACCAGAAGCAACATTATAGGCGGGTTCGAGATATTCCTGCTGGCAGGAATTCAGTAAAACCGTCACCAAAAGAAATAAATTAAAACGAATGACTGATGGAATGAAATATTGTTTCATGTTTAAGATCAATTAGAAGTTGAACATCACGCGGGCATAATAGTAAGCTCCGTTTGAGCCTTGCTGATTATTGGAGTAGAGATAAAACCCACGATTTTCAGAGCGAAGAATATCAGGGTATTTATTGAAGATATTACTTCCCCCTACGGATACTCTCAGATTGCGGGTAAGATCATGGCTAAGGCTTAAATCGAAGACGGCCTGTGGTGCAAATTTCTGATCGTAATAATTACCATTGTCATCTGCTGATACGGAACGTTCGGTTACGCTTCCGAAATACGTTCCACGAACCATTACGTGCGTTTTGTTCAGGCGATAGGTAATCGAGCCGATTAGTTTTGTACGTGGAGTACCTGTTTCGAATTGACCGATTACGTCCCGGCTGAGGTATTTTTCTATTATCTCTTCAGACGTAAGGTTTTCTACATTCAGGTTAAGTGTTTTACGGCTACGAATGGTGTTTTTACTGAATAAACCTGCAAAGTTGAAAGTAATACTTTTATTACGTGAGATGCTATGAACATAATTAGTAACCACTTCCAGACCACGCGAACGAACGTCAGCTCCATTGACGAAAAACTGAGCCTCGCCATCACCGATTACTTCATCATAGTTGTTTCCTACTTCAGAAGCATTAAAGTAACTCGTTCTGAAAATACGGTTGTCTACGTCAATCTGATAGGCATCTACCGTAATCTCAAAGCGGTGCAAAGGTTCATAAGTAAAGCCCAGACCATATGTGCGGGAGTTTTCCTGTTTCAGGGTTTTAATACCCAAAACCCGGGCTGCCGTACTGTTGTTGGGATACGTGGTAACGTCTAAAGGCTGAGGAATACCATTGGCATCGGGTACGAAGGCCGTGGCCGTGTGGGTATAGTTTAATTCCTGAAGGGAGGGTGCCCGGAATCCGGTTGCCACTGATCCACGAAGGGTGAAGTTTTTGGCAGGTGAATAGCGAAGTGCCAGTTTTCCGATGGTTACTCCGCCAAAATCAGAGTAGTTCTCCAGCCGAAGAGCTCCTGCTACCAGGAATTTTTTGGTTACTTCCAGCTCAGTATCAATGTAGGCAGCCATGGTTGTGCGGTATTCATCACGTTCATTTTTAGGGCCAAAACCTGCAAAACATTGGCAATTGGCCGATAGTGATTTTACGACTACTTCTTCGCCTGCGTACACGGTAAGGGGCATTCCATTGGCATCGGTAATAGGCGTACTACTGGCATCTTCCAGTGGTTTCCCATCAGGGCCAACCAGTAGACCATCCTCTGTGATGGTTAACGTACCGGCATCTCCATAGGAATAACTTTCTTCCTGACCCTTCATGATTTTATAATTTTCTACCCGCATTTCTGCCCCAAAGGCAATATTAAGCCCACCCATAACCTCTTTGTAATACTTTGAGAAGTCAAGGTTTGTTGAGTTTTGTGTAAACTGATGAGTACCTAAATATATATTGACCGGAGAGTTGGACCCCATGGAAGCATTAATGGTATTGACCATGCCAATACGCATTTTGTTTCTGCCGAATGTATTACTGAAATCGACATTAAAGTCTCCTACCTTACTACGAACACCTATTGTGTTGGATACGTCTGCTGTGTTAGAAGTCATTTGGGGACGATACCCATTGGGGTAAAGCAGGTAGTTGAAACGATCGGTTTGTGAAGGACGACGATAGTAGCATGAATACCCTTCGAGGAATTTATAGGAGGCTCCTCCGAAAGCATAAAGGGTCGTCGTCGGATTAATATCATATCCAGCGTTATAGAAAGTGCTACCCATTGTAATGGCTGGCATACCAGCATATACGGCAAAATCGGCTCTGGTCAGGCCACGGGCAGAGAGTAAGCCATCTTCAGTTTTCAGGCTGGTTATGGCTGTCGTATTACCAGCTGCCTGTGCATTGATTAATTCAGGATTGGTAATGACCGGATTGCCATATTTGTCTGTCCGAAGGTTGTTCAGATAGGTGTCGTCATAAATGGTCCAGTCATTGATGAAAGGCCGAAGTGTTGCCCGGCGTTGGGTAATTTGTCCGGAAATGTTGATATATCCTTTCTGACTGATTTTAAAGCCGTAATTGGCATCGAATTGATAATTAAATCCATCAGGACTACCCGATTCGGTTAAGCTTCCGGCTTTTTTATTGGAATTAAGGTATCCCCCGCCGGTCAAACTACCGGTTAGTTGATTGGTTCCTTTCTTCAGAATAATATTGACAACCCCCGCTACTGCATCTGAACCATATTGGGCAGCGGCTCCGTCCCGAAGAATTTCTACGTGGTCAATGGCTGCTGCCGGGATAGTCATCATATCAACCGAAGTAGAGGGGCTCCCCACGGCCGTACCTGTAATAAGCAGAGCTGACGTATGTCTTCGTTTGCCATTTACCAGAACAAGGATTTGATTCGGAGCCATATTACGAAGCTGAACAGGGTCAACGTGAGAGTCGAGGTCTCCGCCCTGTGATCGAACCGAATTAAAGCTCGGAGCTACGTAGGCAAGCATTTGGGCCAGATCCATCTGCGGAAGGTCTCCCATCATTTCTTTAATGGAAATAACATCTACCGGGACAGGGCTTTCTAAAACCGTACGGCCTGAATTACGGGTACCCGTAACGATTAACTCGGTTAACTCACTACTGGCTTCTTCCATCGGGACGTCCAGTACGCTGGCGTCACCTACGGCTAACTCTTTCGTTTTCAGTCCTATAAAACTAAAAACAAGAATATCATCAGGTGAAGCATTTAAACTGAACATTCCCTGTGAGTCAGTTACAGTTCCCTGTTTATCTTTTCCTTTAATGACAACGTTAACGCCAGGGTATACTTCAGATGTAATACCATTATAAACTTTTCCGGTGATTTTTCTCGCTTGAGCTGATGCGTTAGTGAAGGATAAAAATGATAGAAAAAATAATAATGTAACCATGGGGACAAGGTCCCTAGGAAGTAACTTTCTTTTCATAGAAAGACGAGTGTTTTAGGGTGGAAATTGAAAATCAGGAAAAAAGTCGCTTCTCTATGAAGGTGAACCCTCAATAGCAAACATCAAAAGCGATACGGAGTAAATACTTCTAACTCTGTTGAAAAGAGTTTTGAGAAGTACTTAGATAGGAGATAGGAAGAAATAAAATCATAGAAGAAGGAAGATTAATGGTTTAAGATGAATAATGTGCAGGTGAAAATATTACAAAAAAATAAATAATCAAAATTTAATGTAGATTAATAATAAATAATCGAAATAATATACTATGTTTATTATAAATAACATTATAAAATACTGCCATACTGCGTATATTGGAGTATTTATTCGTTTAGTAAGTATATATTAGGCATGATTTAATCATTTTTAAATGATTGAATGAGTGAAAACATAAGTAATGAATGCCGAGGAGGATGGGGGCAATAGAAGCTATGCTATATGATAAGGTTATAAACAAAGATTCCTGGTACGTTTTGATTATACGTACAGGATTTAAAAAGTAAAGCTATTGGTTGAAGTAATTTGAATATGAGACTTGGGGGGAGTTAAAAATCACTCAGTGCGTATACTGCAAAAGAAGCCAGCCAGTGTTCCCCGCCGTAATTACCGTTAGCAATATTGGGTAAGGCTTTGCTAATGTGCTCATAAGCACTGTCGAGCAATTGTTGCCGGCGTTTGTCTGTTTTAGGTAACACTGAAGCAATGCCCCGCATGCACCAGGTTCGGCTAAGCGACAGCCCATCCAGGTGTACAATCATCATATCGGTACGGTCACTCACAAAAGGCGGCTTCATAACATTGGCTAATCCTGTTGCTGGCATAAAGCGATTGAACCAGGGGAGAAATTCTTTTGGAGTTAATACCCGCCGCATCAGGTCACAAACTTCCAGTGAAGGTGATAGAAAGTCCGTGCCGTCAGGTTCCTGAAAAGCCGGAGCATTGGTATTAGCGAAGTAATAGTCTTTGCTACGCTGAACCAGTAACTTCTCAAAAGCTATATCATGTACGGTGCGGGCGTAGTCTAGAGCTAATACCATGCCGAAGGCCGTATTCGGATGAACACCCGTGCGGTTAGGATATGTTTGTTTGGGTAAATAGGTTTTCCAAAGCTGAATAATCTGCTCGGTTAGTGGACGAAGATGAGCATGCCATTCTTTTCCCTGCGGATCATTCCAGGTGGAAAGCTCTTCGTCGAGCTTCAGTAACCAGGCCCAGCCATAGGTACGCTCAAAGGTTTTAGCGAGCGAATATTTCTTAAAATAATCGGCTTCAGCCATGAGTTTATCCGCCTGGAAACTACTGTTTAACAAAGCACGAATGGCTTCTCGCTCGGGCAAATTCGGGAATGTTTTCAAGAGCCGTACGAGCATCCAGTGGCCATGCACGGAAGAATGCCAGTCCAGACAACCGTAGAAAGAAGGGTGCAATTGCTGGGGAGACAGGGATACTTCGTTCGCTTTCTCGTATGTATGGCTGGGTTTATTAGGATATTCCTGTGAAATACAGTGCATAGGTAACTGAGCCAGATGCGAAGCTCCTGCCTGTGTGAGGGTTATGCGTCCGCCCGCCCGCTCAAGAAATTGGGCAAATGCTGGTGAGCTTACCAGAAAGAGAAAAACAATGACTCGATAACGGACAGACATAAAGGGTTTGGGGAGTATAATGATAAAATACTATTTATTCGCTAAATCTCAGGGTAAGTATAAATCAAGATATTCGGTCATCTCCTGTTGCACTTTCTTCGCTTCTTTGGCGGCAGCTTGGGCAAAGTCAGTACCCGGCGAAGCGTAAATAATCCCCCGGGATGAATTAACTAATAAACCGCATTGACGATTCATCCCAAATTTAGATACTTCCGATAAACTTCCGCCCTGAGCACCCACACCAGGCACTAGCAAGAAATGCTCGGGAGCTAACTCACGAACTCGCTGAAGCTGATCGGCCCGGGTAGCTCCCACTACATACATCATGTTATCAGCGTCAGCCCAATTTTGTGAAGTCATCAGAACATGTTCGAAAATCGGGCGGCTTGTTACGCCGACTTTGGCTTCCAGTTGTTGGAAATCAGCACTCCCCGGATTAGAGGTTAACGCCAGAAGGATGACCCATTTATTCGGGAAATTCAGAAAAGGTTTCACGGAATCTTCGCCCATATAGGGAGCCACTGTTACCGAATCAAATTCCAGGCCGGAGGCAGAAGCATCAAAAAAAGCTCTTGCATATAAACCGGAAGTATTGCCTATGTCTCCACGTTTGGCATCGGCAATGGTAAAACATTCTTTTGGAATAATTTCCAGTGTTTTTTGAAGACTTTCCCAACCCCTAGGGCCAAGAGCCTCGTAAAAAGCCAGATTGGGTTTATAAGCAACGGCATACTTATGGGTAGCTTCAACGATGGCTCGGTTAAATGCAAAAATAGGGTCGGGCTCAGACCGTAAATGTTCGGGAATTTTCTGAATATCAGTATCTAACCCTACACATAGGTAAGAAGATTTAGCTTTAATCTGAGCGAAAAGTTCGGAACGTGTCACTGGTAAAGATGATTAAATTGGAGTAAAAACATCATTCAGCAAAAAGGAATAGGCGTGATTTCCACTTATTTTCTATTTTTGCCGGGACAAAATTGTCCTGCTATCTTCAAACTCACAACATTTTCTCTACTGCATGGAAGTGCGTCATGGCCAGCTTGCTGGACTTATTGAAATTTTTCCCCGGCTTTTTGAAGACGAACGCGGATTTTTTTGGGAATCATACAACGTAAAAACATTCACAGATGCCGGATTACCTGCGGCGTGTGAATTTGTGCAAGATAATCACTCGGTATCCAAAAAAGGTGTTTTGCGGGGCTTACACTGTCAGCTAAACCCGCATGCTCAGGGGAAACTGGTGCGTTGCACTCATGGAAAGGTACTTGACGTTGTCGTTGACATTCGGCCTGATTCCCCTACGTTTGGTCAGCATGAAAAATTTTTACTGCTTCCCGAGAAAGGAAACATGCTTTGGGTTCCTCCCGGGTTTGCTCACGGCTTTGTAGCTCTGGAAGAGTCTACCTTTATGTATAAGTGTACTAATCTTTACAATAAGACTGCTGAATCGGGTTTGCTCTGGGATGATGCTACCCTGGGAATCGATTGGGAGTTTGAGAAGTATGGTATCGAAATGCCCATCGTTTCGTCGAAAGATCAAATTCTTCCTGATTGGGAGACCTTCAAAAATTTATTGCAATAAGATTGAAAAGCCCGACTCAGTCGGGCTTCAATCATTTGCCGTCAGTCAGAAGAACCTGCCAGTTTTCAGATTCGATTTGAGTAACTTTTCTGTAAACGTTTTTGATAACTTAAGTCTGATGGCCGGGAGGGGATTATAATTCAGGGGAAACACATTTCCCGTTTAGAGCGGCTTACCCGATAAGTCAGCAATTTATATTTATACCCTAAAGTAATTATTACCTCTGGCGATTTATGAAAAAAATAGGCTTACTGGGGGGCATGCTGGTGGCATCGTTATTAACCCAGGCACAAACAAAACTTAGTCCCGAAAAGCTTTGGGAATTAGGTCGGATATCAGGATTAGGCATCTCAAAGGATAAACAATCTGTCGTTTATTCAGTAACCACGCCTGATGTCACTACCAACAAGTTTAATCGGAAAATGTATAAGGTTTCACTGGCGGGTGGCATCGCTACAGAAATTAAAAATACAGATAGCTTACTCGTCAATACCAGGATTTCTTCTGATGGTAAGTACCTCATTAAGAGCGAAGAGGTAAAGGTGCTGGATATTACCGGAGCGGATAAATACCCTGATTTGAAAAAGTCGGATGCTTATGTTTTTACTGCACTGAATTATCGCCACTGGGACACCTGGGAAGACGGTAAATTCGATCACGTTTTTCTGATACCACTTACTAACGGTAAAACCGGGCAGGGAAAAGACCTGATGCCGGGGGAACCCTATGATTGCCCTCAGAAACCCTTTGGCGGAGAAGAGGACTATATCTGGAACCCGGATGGGAAACACGTGGTCTACGTTACCAGGAAGAAATTCGGAACGGCCTATGCCATAAGTACGAATACTGATTTGTTTGAATATGATGTTATGGCGGGCACGACCAGAAATCTGACGGAAGAAAACAAGGGATATGATGTAGCTCCGGAGTATAACCAGAAGGGCCAACTGGCCTGGCTACAGATGAAGCGTGATGGGTATGAATCTGATAAACAGGATATTGTAGTATATAATGGAATTACGAAACTGAATCTGACAGCTCAACGGGATGATATTCACGTCGAGAGTTTTAAATGGAGTGAAGAGGGGAATAGCATTTTCTTTACGGCTCCCATTGATGGCACGGTGCAGCTGTTTAGTGTCACGTATCCGGGCTTAACGAAAATGATGCCCGTGATTACCCAAATCACCAAAGGAGATTTTGACGTGACGGGCATTGTCGGGCAAGTAGGTAACACACTGATTATTTCCCGAACGGATATGAACCATCCGGCTGAACTGTTTAAAGTAGAAATCAAAACGGGAACCATGCAGCAATTGACTCACGTGAATGATGCTACAATGGGTACGTTGGGAATGTGTAAAACCGAACGCCGCTGGGTAACTACTACTGATAATAAGAAAATGCTCGTTTGGGTAATTTTTCCCCCCAACTTTAATCCGGCCCAAAAATATCCTACGTTACTGTACTGCCAGGGAGGCCCTCAGGCGGCCCTTACCCAGACGTATTCGTATCGCTGGAATTTTCAATTACTGGCTTCGCAGGGATATATCATTGTTGCACCCAATCGTCGGGGAATGCCCGGACACGGTACGCTGTGGAATGAACAGGTTAGTAAAGATTGGGGCGGGCAGGTATTAAATGACTATCTGAGTGCTATTGACGACGTATCAAAAGAAACCTATGTCGATAAAAATCGTCGAGGTTGTGTAGGTGCCAGCTTTGGCGGGTTTTCTGTGTTTGCCCTGGCAAGTAAACACGGAGGTCGCTTCAAAAGCCTGATTGCTCACGATGGCATATTTGATTTTCGGAGTATGTATGGTACAACGGATGAAGTATTCTTTGAAAACTGGGAAAAAGGCGGGCCATATTGGGATAAAAATAATGCCGCCGCCCAACGCTCATTTAGTCAGTCCCCCAGTAATTTCGTTGATGAGTGGAATACTCCCATTTTCATTATTCAGGGTGGAAAAGACTACCGGGTTCCCATTGAGCAGGGCTTGCAGGCTTTTCAGGCTGCTCAGTTAAAAGGTATTAAAAGTAAGTTACTATATCTGCCTGACGAAAACCACTGGGTGCTAAGCCCGCAAAACGCATTGGTCTGGCAGCGTGAATTTTTCAGCTGGCTGGATGAAACGCTGAAGAACTAGTCTTCAGGTTTTAATCTATTCTTACCTGAAAATCGAAATGTACATTCTTGATCTTTTGCGGTGAAACCACTTTCGTTTTTAAAGCATTGGTTCATTTCGCCCGAAAAAGTCAATATCTTTGCCAGAAATTTGGCTTGCAGACACCCCTTTTGGGGCTTATGGGGCCATTCTCCACGTAATGCGAGCTCTGGAAGTCACTCAAAAACGCCTGGGTTTAGTAACCGCTGGCGTAGCTGGTGGTCAGGGCATAGCTCTTTTGATTGAACAGTTGTGATCATCCCGCGAATCGTTCATACCGCTAGTAAATTTCCCGAAAAAGAGGCCCTGGTGCACGCGGGAAAACGATATTCGTATGAACAACTGGTGACAGAAATTGCCAGGCGGGCAGCTGATTATCAACGCAGTATTCGTTCAAAAAATGTTATTCTTGCTCGCAGTAATCCGCTTGAAAATCTACTGGATTTACTGGCAATGATGGCCATAGGGAAGTCATCTCTCTTTGCTTCCCAACAAGTACTTACGGAGCAATTAAAAGAATTACAGAAGCTTCATCATGCTTTCTTGCTGGATGATACATTCCGCTCGACTCTTCATGAGCTCGAAGGCATCACATGGCAGGCCAGTACATTAAGTGATCGATTTTTAGGAGTACTGAGTTCGGGAACCGAATCCACACCAAAGGTAATCTGGAAAGACTATCAGAGCTGGGTATCAGCGTTTCCTTATCAGAGTGATGTATTTGGCATAAATTCAGAAGATCGGTTGTTTATCCTGGATGCCCTGGGTTATTCAGCTAACCTCAATAGTGCCTTGCATATGCTCTGGCAGGGAGGGACAGTCGTAATGACAAATCTTAAATCGGCTGGTCTATGGGGCAAGCAGATGGAAGACGAAGCCATTACTTCCGTATTTATGGTGCCTTCGCACTACCGTTTATGGGTAAAAGTGGGAGTAACCTTACCTCAGTTGCGATCACTGGTTTGTGCGGGCGAAAAACTGGATCTTCCGACGGCTCGAATCCTGCGGGAAATTTTTCCGAATGCTTTGCTGACGGAATATTATGGAGTAGCCGAGTTAGGGCATATTAGTTATCAACAGAACGACGATATACTTGAATTTGGTTATGCCGTAGGAAAGGCCTTTCCGGGCGTAAAAATTCAATTGATTGATCAGCGAATTCGGGTTGAAAGCCCATACATCTCACCCGATTACCGTGGTATTAATACGGTTTTCGATCTTGGGATTATGGACGAAGGCCGATTAATTCTGGTTGGCCGGGCGGGGCAGATGTTCAATCGCCGGGGCTTAAATGTTTTCGCCGAAGAAATAGAAAATAGTGCCCGCCAGCTTGATTTTATTCTCGAAGTAGCTGTTGTCGGGAAATTACGTGAAGATGGCTCACATGATCGTTATCCGGCCTTCACTTCTCGTCAGACTGGTAATTACAGTCGGCAGCTCAAAGAACATCTGCTTCAATCCTTACCCGCAGCCAAACAACCTCGCCGGATTATCGAATGCCGCAATCTTCCCCGAAAAGACCACGGCAAGCTAGATTACCAGGCTACTGTGCATCTCTTTGGCGAAGAAGAACCTGACTTTTCTTAATTTATTGTGATTAAGGTGGGGTCTACAGAAATTTAAAAACGTTGGACTGAAAAACCCGGTGGGGCAATGTGCGTAGGCAATTGCGGCCGCTTTCTGTTTTTGGTTCTTTTTGCATCAAAGTAAAGAGAGCCTCCATACGTATACTTCTGGGGCGGCTATTCAATTCATTCCTTACTAATTCCTAATAGTAAGGAAGGCTATATCTTATTGTATTTCTTTCAAAAATTAAAGCGTTTTTATGCGACGTTTATTGATAATCGTTACCATTTTTTTTAGCCTGAACAGCTTTGCTCAGGATAGCACTATTCACTTGTCGGAAGTAACGGTAACTGCCAACTTTCAGGCCACTGAAATTCGTAAAACAGCCCGGAATGTGAGTGTTATTACGGCTCAGGATATTGAAAAAGCTCCCGTAAAAACACTTGATGGCGTGTTGCAATATGCCTTAAACGTAGATGTACGCTCGCGGGCTCCTTTAGGTGTACAGGCCGACATTAGCATTCGTGGCGGAAATTTTGATCAGACCCTTATTTTGGTGGACGGGATTAAAATGAACGATCCGCAGACGGGCCACCACAGTTTGAACCTGCCCGTGCCAATGGACATGATCGAAAAAATTGAAATCCTGCAGGGAGGTGATTCCCGGGTATTTGGACCTAGTGCTTTTTCGGGTGTGATCAATATTATTACCAGGAAAAATCTTCCTAATCAGGTACGGATCAATGCCGCTGGTGGACAGCATGGGTTGTATCAACTGAATACGGGCATTAGTAATACTTCGAAGTACCATTCTACCTTACTGGCTGCTGAGCAGGTTCATAGTGACGGCTATGCGTATAATACCGCGTTTACCCGAAATAATCTTTATGGTCGTACCTCAGCAATGCTGAAAAAAACGACATTTACTCTTCAGGGTGGGTACATGAATAACAACTTTGGGGCTTCTAACTTTTACCATCCCAAGTATTCTGATCAGTATGAGCAGGTAAAGCAAAATTTTGTTATTGCTCAGGTAGAACAGCGGTTTTCTGATCGACTGATTTCAACCTTAACCGGTTCCTGGCGACGTCATTACGATATGTATGATTTTAATAAGTACCGGGAAACGAATAATTTCTCGCTGATTAATTTTCACCAGACAAATGTATGGGATCTGGAGTGGCGAAATAAATGGGTTAATACCTGGGGTGTGACCTCCTTTGGGGCTGAATGGCGAAGGGAAAGTATTGTTAGTAATCGATTGGGTGATACGCTTCTTCATGAGAAGGAAGTCCCCGGATTTTATGGAAACTACTACACGTTTGGGAAAGATCGGGATAACTACAATTTCTATCTGGAGCAACTTAAGCGTTGGAATCATCTGACGGTTGTAGCCGGAACGCTTTTCAATGTTAACTCACAGTTTGGCAGTGCGTGGTTCCCTGGCCTTGATGCCTCTTATTCGCTGACCGATCAATTGAATATATATGCCAGCGTCAATCGGTCGTTACGGTATCCGACCTTTACGGAAATGTATCTGAATTCCTCAGTCGTCATTGCCGACCCAACTATCAGGCCTGAAAAAGCCTGGAGTTACGAGATCGGATCCAAGCGATTTACGGAATTCAATCAAACGACACTGGCCGTATTTTACCGACAGACGGCCAATGCAATTGATAAGATCAAGTATCCGAATGAGTCAACCCCCCGCATGCAGAACATTGATAATCTCAACACGCTTGGGGCTGAGTTCTCAAATACCTTTCAGGTTACTCGCTGGCTTAAAAATGAAAAGTACTGGTTGCAACGCATTACGCTGAATTATGCCTATGTCTGGGCTGATAAAAAGCAGACAAACTTCCAGTCCTTTTATACACTTAATTATCTGAGACATAAGCTGACTCTGGGAACAAACATACGCGTGGCTAAAAATCTGGGCCTGGATGTATGGTACACGCTAAAAAAACGGGAGGGCGATTACCAATGGGACGCCACTACAGCTCCCGTACCTTATGCCACCATTCACCTGGTAGACGCACGCTTAACGTGGTCGCAACCTGGCTTTCGCTTCTTTGCAGATTGCACAAACCTGATCAATCAGAGTTATTATGAGCAGGGTTTTGTCCAGCAACCAGGTCGTTGGCTATCCGGCGGAGTATCAATTGTTCTGAAGTAATACTTGGATGAGTGAAGTATACAGGGAGGAAGCATTGCTTTTAAGAAAGGCTTCCTCCCTGCATGATTAAATGGAGCTGTGTAAAAAGAATCTCAGAATCATTACACCAGGTTAAAGCCTTAGTAATAAATTCTTCTACATTTTTTATACGAATAAGTAGATTAGATAGGAAATATTGAATACATTTCTTGCTCGATAGCCTATTTTTCTATTATCTTTGTTCAGATAGAAATAGATCTTGACTAAAAAATATGGATAATACGTTTGCTGGGGACTCATCACTTAATGGCTATTTTGCCCGGAACCTGGTTTATCTGCGTAATCGCCTGGATGGGCGAATTTCGCAGCAGAAACTGGCGGATGAATTAGGCCTCAAAAAGTCTACTTGGGCGGCATACGAGTCGGGTCGGGCCGAGCCTCGTTACGGAGATCTGGTTAAAATGGCCGATTTCTTTGGAGTAAATGTAGATGAGTTATTACGTAGTGATTTGAGTAAGGAACCGTCTAAAAAAATCAAAACGCCTGAATTGCGTGTATTAGCAACTACGGTTGACTCTCAGAATAGAGATAATGTGGAGTTCGTGCCCGTAAAAGCAATGGGTGGGTATGCAGAAGGGTATGGTGACATTGACTTTATTGGGCAGTTACCTGCTTTTAACCTGCCTTTTCTGGCAAAAGATCGTAAATACCGGGCATTCCCTTATGAAGGTGATTCGATGCCCCCATTGAAAGATGGGGCAATTGTTTTTGGTGAATACATTGAGAACTGGGAAAATGTCAAAAACGGTACAATCTGTTTGGTGGTTACCATCGACGAAGGGGTGGTTCTCAAGAAAGTATTCAATTACCTCGTGGAGAAAAAAGTACTAGTATTAAAATCACTCAACGAACGCTTTGCTCCCTATCCCGTACGTCAGGAAGATATTAAAGAATTATGGAAATTTGCGGGGTATTTCGAAGCCGACTTTCCTATGTAATCAGGTACTCATATTTCTACGGATTTTTTATTTTCGGATAAAAAATATCCGTTTGTCTTTGTTTTTGAATTGAAAATTTATCTTATATACCTGTATAAGAAATAAAGAATGAGCATCAATTGAAAACTACCAACGAAATTGTTAAGCTGAGCACACCAGCTGGCTGTGTTGTTTGGCTAAATTTAGTTACTTGCTAGTTGTCAAGTGGCTGATGCTCAGGTCTAATGGTGGTAATAACATCACGAAGAACAATAATTTGTTCTTTGAGTAAAGTAATAAGTTCATCGCGATCACGAACCTGTTTCTGTAGGAATGCAATCTGAGTTTCCAGTAATTGAGTATCTACAGAAGCAGATAACGAAATGGAATGATTCGTAATGGGAGTTAGGTAAGCATCGCCCTTGCCACGTAATAACCAATTGCAATCAATGTCCTGATAAACAGTAGCTATAGCTGATAACGTATCATAGCTTGGCTGGTTTTTCCCCTTTAAAATAGAATAGAGTTTAGCCGGCTTGGCAAAGCCTAATTCCTGGCTAAACCGATAAGGAGTCAGTTTTTTGCTCTGAATCAGGTGAATGATACGTTCGTAAATGGTTGGTATGGGTTCCATTGTGCAATAATTATTGGCGTATTGAGCAAAAATAGTCAAATTATTTTTAAATCTTGACGATTACCGAACAACAAATTTTTGATAGTACAGCCATGATGAATGTTCGACCTTCCCTGACGAGTGCTCGTATAGCTCTGAAAGTAGATAATGGTAGTCCCGTTGGATTGTCGGCAATTGTTATTGGCGATGAGGCCGAAACCATTTAAGATGTATATAAACCCTTTTAAATTCAGAAAGGCTACCACATACAGGCACCACGCGGGCGTAAAGTTACCAAGAAAGCCTACCGCCGTTTAGGATTATCGATTACTTCAAGTACCTCATCACTAGCGGTTTAATAGAGACTATTAAAAAAAATAATAGAATAATATTGATTATTTTTTTAACATTTCTTTAAATTTGAATCATCTCTTTACGTAGTATACTGAAGAGTTTATACGTACAGTGGAGTGGCGGCTTCACTGGGTATTGATAAAAATCCCTGACTATCTCTTTGATTATCAGGGATTTTTTGTGTTTAATGATCAATATAAACAGTGAATTTCTGGAGGAGAATAGCTAATAATAGGGTTGTTGATTGGGATGAATCTAAATTCTTGCATATCCTGAATAGTTATAGCTGTTGATAGAAAGAATAAGTGTTCTATAACGAACAGGGATAATCAGGAAAATTCATCGGTACTATTACTGCGTTTTTTGCGTCGTTGCCATGAATCATCAGAGGGTTCGGAGTTGCTTTTTCGTCCTATCTCTAAGAAGACAGAACCTACTGGTATGAGAAGATTTCTTTATGCGTTGCCTTTGTGCATTCTAATGGCTTTTCATTTGATCGATACAAATCCTAAACGAGTGTTTTTGATTGGGGATTCGACGATGGCCAATAAGCCTAACCCACAGGATCCTGAACGAGGCTGGGGGCAGCTCTTGTCGAAATTTGTGGACTTACCCGTTCATAATCATGCTGTTAATGGTAGAAGTACGAAAAGCTTTATTGCTGAAGGACGCTGGCAAAAAGTGCTTGATGAGCTAAAACCGGGTGACTGGGTATTGATTCAGTTTGGGCATAATGACGGAAAAAAAGAAGATTCAACCCGGTACGCAGCTCCCCAAACATTATATCGTGAAAATCTGATTCGTTTCATACACGAAACGCGGGCGAAAGGGGCTAATCCAGTGTTAATTACCCCCGTAATGCGTCGCCGATTTGATGAAAAAGGATCGTTCATTGATACGCACGGAGAGTATCCAGCGGCAGTAAAAGCAGTGGCTGTCGAGCAGAAGGTACCTTTACTAGACCTTCATACCGAAAGCCGGAAACTGATTGAAGAATTAGGAGCGGAAGGCTCAAAGAAGTTGTTCCTGTGGTTTAAGAAGGGGTATTATGCCAGTAGGAAAGACGACATTCAGGATGATACACACTTTTCCGAATACGGAGCTGCTCATATGGCGGCTTTAATTGCTGAGGCCATTCGACAACAGAAACTGGATATTCCTTTAACCAAAAGTCCTTTTCATGAAAAATATGCGTATGAACTACCTTTAATCTATCAGCCTGTTTTCCGGAAGGATACCTTTAATATTGTTCGTTATGGGGCCATCTCAGACGGACAAACACTCAATACAAAGGCCATTAACCAGGCGATTGACGCTTGTTCTCAGGCAGGTGGTGGAACGGTTCTGATTCCGGCTGGATTCTGGCTGACGGGGCCAATAGTGTTGAAAAATCATGTAAATCTGCACATTAAGGGTGGGGCTTTGCTACAGTTCAGTAAAAACAAGCTGGATTACCCACTTGTCAAAACAACCTGGGAAGGGCTCGAAGCTATTCGTTGCCAGGCTCCACTTGGAGCCATAGACGCCCACGATATTGCCATTAGCGGTGAAGGGATTATTGATGGGGGTGGGGATATCTGGCGGGCGGTTAAAAAGGGTAAACTGACGGCCTCTGCCTGGGAAAAATTACTCGCTTCAGGTGGGGTTGTTGATGGCGAAATGTGGTACCCTTCAGAACAGTTCATGAGAGGATCGAAAGTAAAAGGAGCTGTAAGTATTGCAACTGGGTACGATACGAAAAAATCTGAAGAAATTCGTGATTTTCTACGGCCTAATATGCTGAGCCTTACCCGTTGTCAGAATATTCTGTTGGAAGGTGTAACCATTCAGAATTCACCTGCCTGGTGCGTGCATCCGCTGTTATGCCAGCATATTACCCTCCGTAACCTAAGGGTTCGAAATCCCTGGTATGCTCAGAATGGCGATGGTGTGGACCTGGAATCGTGCCAGTATGGTTTGATAGAAGGTTGTAGTTTTGACGTTGGTGATGACGGAATCTGCATTAAATCGGGCCGCGATGAGGAAGGCCGCAAGCGAGGGGTACCCACCGAACAAGTGATTATACGCAATAGTACGGTTTTTCATGCTCACGGGGGCTTTGTAGTTGGCAGTGAAATGTCAGGAGGGGCTCGTAATCTGTATGTCTCTAATTGTAATTTTCTGGGAACCGACGTTGGCCTACGGTTTAAGACAACCCGTGGGCGAGGAGGTATCGTAGAAAACGTATTTGTTTCAGGTATTCAGATGACTGATATTCCGGGGGAGGCCATTCTGTTTGATATGTATTATATGGCGAAAGATCCTGTACCGCAAGCCGGTGAAAGTGCCGATCCGTTACCGATTGAAGCTATGCCCCTCAATGAAGGTACGCCTCAGTTTAAAAATTTCTTTGTTCGGAATGTAGTGTGCAAAGGTGCTGAAACGGGTATCCTGATTCGGGGCTTACCCGAAATGAATGTGAAAGATGTTGTGATTGAAAACGCAGTACTGGAAAGCAAGAAAGGGTTGGTATGTATTGAAGGACAGGGGATTACAATTAAGAATGTAAACCTTTTAACGCAGGATAAAAACGTGATGATGGTACAGAATAGCCAGAACGTGACCCTTGACCATATTCAATACCGACCAGACACTGATGTGTTGTTAAGAGTATTAGGGAAGCGGTCGAAAGAGGTTAAATTGCTCAATACGGATACCTCAAAAGCCAAAAAAGCCCGGGAACATAAGGCGGATTAATGCGAGCAATTTTACTATTAGAAGAACGCTGAAAACAGACTAAACATCAAAGAGGAAATAACTATGTCTCAACGGGAAAAAATATTTGTCGAATCATCAAAGCTGAGTTGGCAGGAATTGGGTGGTGGGCTTCGGCGAAAAGTACTGAGTTATGACGATAACCTGATGATGGTACTGGTTGAATTTGAAAGCGGGGGCGTAGGGGCAATTCATAATCATCCTCATTCACAGATGAGTTATATTGAAAGTGGAGTATTTGAAATTACGATTGGCGAAGAAGTAAAAATCTTACAAAAAGGCGATGTGTATTATGCCCCGCCCTATATCTTGCACGGAGCTTTATGCCTGGAAGCGGGGATACTCGTAGATGTATTTACGCCTATGCGGGAAGATTTTGTGTAAGTGATGGATAATCATCGACTCATCTGCTTTTGCTTAGGATATGATGTGTCGCTGAATCTGAACAATTTATCGCACGGAATTTGTGAATTTGTTGGGTATAATGTAGTTTCAAGTCAACGATTTCTGGCTACTATTAAGTCAGAACACGTCCAACGAGCATTCTTACCAAACCAGATCCAGCAATGGCTCTTTTCAATTTAAAAATCAATAATCGCAATTATCAGGCTGATGTTGACCCTGATACCCCGCTTCTGTGGGTTTTACGCGATTCTCTCGGACTCGTCGGTACCAAATTTGGCTGTGGAATGGCTCAATGCGGAGCCTGTACGGTTCACATCAATGGAGAAGCGGCACGTTCCTGCGTGTTACCCGTTTCTTCGGTTGCAGAAGCGAAAATTACTACCATTGAAGGCCTTTCCGAAAAAGGAGATCATCCGGTACAACAAGCCTGGAATGAAGTAGATGTTCCACAATGTGGTTATTGCCAGGCTGGACAAATTATGACCGCAGCAGCGTTTCTAAAACAAAATCCTAAACCAGCGATGGCCGAAATTGAAGCCGTTATGTCAGGTAATCTCTGCCGTTGTGGGACCTATCATCGCATTCGGGAAGCCGTACAATTGGCTGCTTCCAGGAAAAAGTAACCGGCAGGCTCTGTACCAATCAGCTTTATCTCATGACTTCCAACAGACGTACTTTTCTAAAATTGGCTACTTCCGTAAGCGGAGGTTTGCTTTTAGGCTTTAACTGGACGGATTCAGAAGCAGCGGTTACTGCCGACGGAACGTTTAATAGTTATTTATCCATTACCCCCGACGGAATCATCACTATTCAGTCGCCTAACCCCGAAGTAGGGCAAGGAATAAAAACCTCCTTTCCTATGCTGGTGGCGGAAGACCTTGATGTTGACTGGAAAATGGTCAAGATCGTACAAGCCCCACTTGATACAAAAGCATTTGAACGGCAGGTGGCGGGTGGAAGTGGTTCCATCAAACATTCGTATCAGCGGCTACGTAAAGCCGGGGCAACGGCTCGTCAAATGCTGATGCAGGCAGCCGCCAAACGCTGGAATGTACCTGTTACTGAATGTACAACTGATAAAGGATTTGTTATCCATCAGGAAAAAAAACGTAGTTATGGAGAGTTAGCCACCGAAGCTTCGCATCTGCCTATTCCTGTTGATGTAATACTGAAAGACCGTAAGGAATTTAAACTGGTAGGGCAATCGGTTAAGAATACCGATAATGCTAACATCCTGACGGGGAAACCCTTATTCGGAATAGATTTTTATCGCGAAGGAATGCTCTTCGCAATGATTCAGCGGCCTACTGCTTTCGGATTAAAGCTAAAATCCGTAGACGCCGCCGCCGCAAAGGCCATGCCCGGGATTGTAGACGTGGTAACGTTTAAAAACAACGTTGCCGTGGTCGGAAAATCAACCTGGCAAGTAAAAAAAGCTCGTGAGGTTCTGAAAATTGAGTACGAAAAAGAAGCAGAGCTTGAAAGTACGGCGGATCATAATCGTATTTTAAAAGAGTTATTAGATAGCTCTACTGCTACAGTTAGACGTAAAGATGGCGATGTAGAAACAGCCTTCAAAAATGCAGCTAAAGTAATCAAGTCGGAATATCAGTGTCCGTTTTTGCCGCATAATCCACTGGAACCTATGAACTTCTTTGCGGATGTACGTCCTGATAAAGTCGAGCTCATTGGTTCTACTCAAACGCCCGAACTGGCTCGTAACGAAACCGCTAAACTGCTGAATATTAGTCCTGATAACGTTTCAGTAACCATGACTCGAATGGGAGGCGGTTTTGGCCGGCGGCTAAAAGCAGACTACGCCATTGAAGCTGCGGAGCTTTCGAGTATTATCAAAGCCCCGGTAAAAGTAATCTGGACGCGTGAGGATGATATGACGGGCGGAAGTTACCGCCCAGCCGTTCGGTATCGGTTCGAAGCAGCTCTGGATGCCCAAAATAATCTGATTGGCTATAAACTACGTGGAGCAGGATTTAACGTAGGAAACTCTACGCGTGAGCATAACTTCCCTTCGGGAGCCGTGCCAAACCTTTTGATTGATTCGGTAGATCAGAAATCACCCATTACAACCGGCCCCTGGCGAGCTCCCATTACCAATTTTCTGGCTTTTGCTGAACAATCCTTTTTAGATGAAGTGGCATTAGCTGCGGGGAAAGATCCTGTTCAGTTCCGCCTTGAACTCCTTGATAATGCTAAACGAAATCCAGTTGGAACCCTTGGATACGAGGTAGATCGGATGAAAACCGTGATCCAGCTGGCTGCTGAAAAAGCAGGCTGGGGGAAGAAAAAGAATCAGGGCTTTAGTGTTTACTTTTCGCACAATTCGTACGTGGCACAGGTTGCTGAGGTAACGGCCAGAAAAGGTAGCCCTGAATTAACCAAAGTATATGCTGCGGTTGATTGCGGTATTGTAGTTAACCAAAGCGGGGCACGCCAGCAGGTAATTGGGAGCATTGTGGATGGCTTTGGCCATGCTATGTATGGTAACCTGACCTTTAAAGACGGTGCTCCCGAACAGAAAAACTTCAATAGTTATCGGCTAATTCGCCTTTCTGAAATACCTGAAGTAGAGGTTCATTTTGTTGATAACGGTATTGAACCAACGGGCTTGGGTGAGCCTGCTCTGCCACCTACTGGCGGAAGTGTGGCCAACGCTATTTTTAAAGTAACGGGTAAACGGATTCGGAATCAGCCTTTTAGTGAAGAGTTTAAAGAACTTATTTAGCAATACAAGAAAAGGTGACCTGACGAAGGTCACCTTTCTATCTTTACAAGCTAAAACAATATACACAGTTCCGCCAGTTTGGGTGGAAAATGGCTGGTTATTACATCATATTTCCAATATAAAATTTTCAGGTAATGGTTTTTCAGGCCGTGTATGGTAAGGAATCGCGTTTGTATAAGTTCTATTCCTTACTATAGAAGTTACTTACTGGTTGAACTATAAAACAATTATACTTCTGCCTTCGGCGATTGGGTGAGTTTTCCAACCGTTAAGCCCTGGACAATCAGTGAGAATACGACGATGAAGTAGGTAATAGCAACGAATAAATCTTTATTTAACTGGTCATCAATGGAGAGGGCCAGGGCAACGGATACCCCACCGCGTAAGCCACCCCATACCAGAATGGTAATGGATTTCTTGTCTAGCTTTTCCTGAAACGGAATAACTAAAGAGGGTAACCAGATGGAAATAAACCGGGCTGCCAATACCACAACAATCCCGATAACACCTATCAGCCAGTACTTACTAATATCGGGGATTAGCAATAGTTCAAAGCCAATCAGCAGGAACAGGCAGGCATTCATGATTTCGTCAATCAATTCCCAGAATTTTTCCAGGTAATCCTGAGTTACTTCCGACATTGCCCACGCTTTGCCATAATTTCCTACTACCAGTCCGGCAGCTACCATGGTAAGAGGGCCTGATATATGCATGGCCTGCGAGAGCAAATATCCACCCATCACAATAGCAAGTGTGATCATAACGGCCACGATATAATCGTCAATTTTTTTCATGGCGTTTGAACCAATATAGCCAAGACCAATACCCACAGCCAACCCGCCTAGGGCTTCCTTGGCCAATAAAATTGAAATGTTTGTTAACGAAAAATGAGTGGTGCTTTCAATGGCCATTTCAAGCAATGTTACGAACACTACAACGGCTACGCCATCATTAAAGAGTGATTCCCCCGCAATTTTGGTTTCGAGGGATTTATCAACTCCGGCAGCTTTCAGAATGCCCAGCACAGCAATGGGGTCAGTAGGAGAGATCAAAGCCCCAAAGACCAGACATTGAATCAGAGGGACATCCATATTCAGAAAATCCAGAATAAGGTAAAGTAGGCCTCCAACAACCAGCGTGGAAATAATTACACTAATCGTTGAAAATACCATCACGAAGCGTTTCTGTTCCCGCAAATCTTCCATATGGATATGAATAGCTCCGGCAAAAAGCAGGAAATTCAGCATAGCATTCATCAGGATTTCTTCGAGGTTGGCTCCTTCGATGAACTGGACGGCATGATCAAACAAATGAGGATTAAACCGGCCTATAATCACAAGTCCCACGGAAGTAATTAGGGCCATCACCATGATGCCAATAGTGGCGGGCAGACGCAAAAACCGCAGGTTGAGATAAGCGAAAATGGCGGATAAAACAATGAGAACTGAGAAGGTATAATACAATTCCATGGCGAGAGAAGGTAAAGAATGAAACAACTATAACTCGCAGTTTAGGGATTTTTTGTCATTGAAGCTAGTCTTTTTTATTAATTGATTATTAGAAAAGGTTTACAGGTTTACCAATTCATATAAAAACGCTGATGATTAGGCTTAATCATCGGCGTAAATAGAGGAGCTCCTTATGTTATCTTTTTTTCAACAGGAATTCGTTCAGAAGATTGACGAATCATCAGGTCTGTTTGTAAAATTCGGGTCTGATACCGAATGGGTTTGCCTTTCTTTTCGATGAGGTCGATGAGGAGTTCGGCAGCCTGTTGCCCCATTTCAAAACCTGGCTGAGCAATAGAACTCAGAGATGGGTCTAATAAGGGGGCAATCGGTGGATCGGAAAATCCAATCAATGCCACCTGAGCTGGCATTTTCATGCCTGCCTCACGTATGGCTAAATGAGCCCCCAGGGCGATACTAGTGCTACCCGCCAGAATACCATCAGGATGATCGTTCAGGTTAGCAAAAAGCTCTTTCGTGAGTTTATTGCTGCTTTGCTGTTTGAAAGGCCCTTCCACTAGCCATTCTGGGCGAATGGGTAAATTGTATTTCTGAAGAGCTGCCTTAAAACCAGCCGTGCGTTGCTGTACAATAGGCAAGTGCTGAGGCCCGGTGAGGCAAGCTAATTTCCGGCAACCCTGCTCAATTAAATGCTCAGTGGCCCGAAAAGCACCGTCAAAATCATCGACTAATACCTGATGCGTCTGAAAGTTATCAACTTTTCGATCAAAAAATACTACGGGGATACCCTGTTCCTGTAAGGTTTTGAAGTGATCCAGATTTCGAATTTGACTGGCCGTCGAGACCACTAATCCGTCGGCTCGCCGTACCAGAATATTACGGACATCAGCTACTTCGCGTTCAGAAGAATCGTGACTTTGATAAATGCTAATGTGATAACCCATGCGATAGGCTACGTCTTCAATGCCACTGATGACCAGACTAAAAAAGGAGTTAGCAATCTCTGGAACGATGATACCAATGGTTTGGCTACGGCTTCGCTGTAAACTCAAAGCAATGGGGTTAGGCGTATAGCTAAGTTCATTCGCTAATTCCAGTACTCGCTTTTTAGTTTCTTCATTAATCTCACTACTGTCTCTGAGGGCTCTCGATACCGTTGATTTCGATAGACCTAGGCGACGAGCTATTTCCTTTAGAGTAATAATAGAGCCATTCATGTGAAAAATTGCGACTGTTTATTTGAAAAATACAAATAGATCTCTGAATAGAAAAGAACTGAATTCTATTGTTCAAATTTGAAAAATAGAACTTTACCAAAAAAAAACTGTAGTAAAGATAGTTACGGGAACGGTACCGGGAACGGTTGCGTGAAAATATTTCTTTTTTGGCTTGATAACCTGTGTTTCCTGTGCTTAATATCAATCATCTCATTCAGAAACATTTCAGTGAATAAAACAGCACAATTCTAGGAAAAATCGTAATTCTCTAACCTCTATGAACAGCCCTGCTCGTCGCTCGACTCTTCGCACTACTATAGCAAAGTCTAAAGTGCCTACTTCACAGTTATTCGAGCGTTTTATTCAGAACGCCGACGATACGGCTTTTTCGGATCTGTACCATCGTTATTACAAGCGTTTGCTGGTGTATGCCACGAAGATTGTCAATTCAGGAGAACTAGCTGAAGAAATTGTGCTGGACGTGTTTATGCATTTCTGGCAGCATCGGTCACGGTTACAGATTCATACTTCGTTTGAATCGTATTTATTCCGTTCAGTTCGGAATCTGGCTTTTGATTACCTGAAACATTATCGACATGAACTACATTTACACGAAATTACGCCTGAAGTAGCCAACTCATTACCTTTATCTGAAGATCGTGTAGCGGATCATTACGATTATCAGGTAGTAAATCATTTTGTGGAAAGTCATATTGCCGCTTTGCCCAAGCGTTGCCGCCTGATTTTCCGCATGAGCCGTGAAGAAGGATTAATGTACCGCGAAATTGCTGAAAAGCTTGATTTGTCGATTAAGACCGTTGAAGCTCAGATGGGCCGTGCCTTAAAAATGCTCCGGTCGGCTTATGAGCAGCATTTCGAAGCGGTTACTTCGTAAGCTCTTTACATATGATACTACAAGAAGTAACCGGTAACGTACAAAATATAAAATTCTTTGAACGGGAAAGTTATATTCAGGGTTCGGGAAATATTCCTGAACCCTTTTTTTATTACTTCCCATGCAAAAATCTACTCCCTTACTTGCCTGGATTATCCTGATGGCTCTGGCCTTAATCTGGGGAAGTTCCTTTATTCTGATGAAGCAGGCTTTACGAGCCTACACAGGTGTTCAGATTGCTTCGGTGCGGTTGTTGGCGGCGGCTTGTTTTTTTATTCCACCCTTATTCGTCCAATGGAAAACCTTACCCAGGCTGAAACAGTGGGGCTGGGGCTTTGTGTCAGGAATGGTGGGTAGCTTTATTCCTGCTTATTTATTCACTGCAGCGGTTAGCCACATGAATAGCTCGTTGGTGGGTGTTCTGAATGCTTTCACCCCAATTTTTGTATTGATTATAGGCTTCCTGTTTTTTCAACAGAAAATCACGCCTCGTCAGCTGACAGGCCTTTTATTAGGCCTGTCAGGTTGTATACTCATTACATTAAGTGGAGTGCAGGGCGAAGTAAAGTTCAATGCTTATGCTTTACTAGTAATTCTGGCTACCATTTTATACGGATTGAATCCTTTCTTGATTCGTAAATACCTCACCGGCCTTAAACCAATCATTTTAACCGGCCTAACGTTTATTACCGTTGCTCCTTTAGCACTCATTGCACTGTTACGAACTGATTTTGCCGAGCATCTCCAGCAATCTGGGGCAGGCTGGTCTTTGGCGGCAGCTATTACCCTGGGGTTGGTAGGTTCGGGCATTGCGATGATTTTCTATAATTACTTACTGCAACTAACCAGCCCGGTATTTGTTAGCTCTGTTACGTATTTAATTCCTGTAATTGCCGTAGGCTGGGGCATGGCAGATCATGAAGTTTTGCAGCTTCAGCATTTTGTGGGAATGGCCATCATTTTATTGGGTGTATACTTAATAAATGTTACCCCTAAAAAAGTATCAAATCTAATTATAGAAGAGAAGTAAATCTATAAAAGAACATTAAGCCCTAACAAAAGTGGAAATAATTTAAGAAGTAAAATTACAAGCAATAAAGCCTTGTTTTCCGACAATAGTATTGGCTTTTTACTCTTTAGGTGGATATTTTTAACGAACATCTTCATTTTTTCCGATTAACTTTCTGAAATAAGCTTGCCTTTCTATGGAACGTGGCCTTAACTTAGCCGTCCAAAAACGGCCATCATGGAAACGCTGAAATACAAGCGAATTTTACTAAAACTAAGTGGAGAGGCTTTAAGTGGAGACAAAAAATCCAATAAAGTGATCGATTCCATCATTCTAGAACAGTACGCTCAGGAAATCAAGCGAATTGCAGATCTCGGCGTTCAGGTGGCTATTGTAATTGGTGGTGGCAACATTTTTCGTGGGAAGGAACTTGAAGCAACGGGCCTTGACCGTGTGCAAGGGGATTACATGGGAATGCTCGCAACCTTAATCAATGGTATGGCCATTCAGTCGGCCCTTGAAAAAGTAGGTCTGTATACACGTTTGATGTCGGCCGTGAAGATGGAGCAAATTTGTGAGCCTTTAATTCGCCGCCGAGCCATGCGTCACCTTGAAAAAGGGCGTATCGTAATCTTTGGTGCCGGAACAGGTAACCCCTATTTTACGACGGACTCGGCCGCTAGTTTACGAGCTATTGAAATGAAAGCTGACGTTGTTCTGAAGGGTACTCGCGTGGATGGAGTATATACGGCTGATCCTGAGAAAGATAAAGCGGCTGTTCGCTATTCAAATGTATCTTTCGACGAAGTGATTGCCAAAGACCTTAAAGTAATGGATCTGGCTGCTTTTGCATTATGCCGGGAGAATAAACTGCCGATTGTAGTATTCGACATGAATAAACCCGGCAACCTGCATAATTTAGTACTCGGTCAGGAAGTAGGTACGCTTATTTCCTGATAAGTTTGAAGCATGATACATAAATAAATCAAGCTTTTGCGTTGTAATCGTTATGTATAACA
>JASGGE010000018.1:0-35004 GCA_047605205.1 Siphonobacter sp. | reverse complement strand
TCGAAATGTCCGATTTTGAAAATATGGAAATGATTCCACTTTCACCCGGAGATTTCGATGAAGAAGATGATCCCGCTACTTACTCTGAGCAGCTACCTATTCTGCCAATCCGAAATATTGTGTTGTTTCCTGGTATGGTAATTCCGGTTACGGTTGGGCGACAAAAATCAATTCGGCTAGTAAAGAAGCAGTACAAATCCAAGAATAGAGTTGTCGGCGTAGTAGCAATGGCAAATCCTCAGAAAGAGGAACCAAGTGCAGAAGATCTTTACCGGGTTGGGACATTGGCCCATATTCTGAAGATGATAGTTCTTCCAGATGGTAATGTAACCATCATTGTTCAGGGTAAGAAACGTTTTCAAATTCAGGAATTTCAGAAAGAAGAACCTCATTTCCTGGCTCGTGTTACTTACATGGACGATAACTTCCCGGTTAAGCCAAACCGGGAAGCAAAAGCTCTTATTCAGTCGCTGAAAGAAGCCGCCCATAAGGTTCTGAATCTGAATCCGGAAATTCCACGCGAAGCTCAGATTGCACTTGATAATATTGAATCTAATAACTTCCTTATCCATTTTCTGTCAGCAAATACTAATGCTGATCAGCCGGATAAGCAACAGCTTCTGGAAACCGCTTCTTCAATTGACCAGGCTACTCGTTTGCTTGAGCTCATGATGAAAGATATCCAGCTTCTGGAGATGAAGCGTGAAATTCAGAGCAAAGCCAGTAGCGAGATTGATCAGCAACAACGTGATTACTACATTCGACAGCAGATCAAGGTCCTTCAGGAAGAACTAGGGATTGATTCACCAGAGCAGGAAATTGACGCTTTACAGGCGAAAGCAGCCCAGAAAAAATGGAGTAAAGAAGTAGGGGATCAGTTCCAGAAAGAACTTAGTAAGTTACGCCGGACGAATCCTATGTCGCCCGAGTATCCTATTGGGATGAATTATCTGGAACTGCTGGTAGACTTGCCCTGGAATGAATATACAAAAGACTTTTTTGACCTGAAGAAGGCTCAGAAAATCCTTGACCAGGATCATTTTGGGCTGGAGAAAGTAAAAGAACGGATTATTGAATATCTGGCCGTACTCAAAATGAAAGGCAATATGAAAGCCCCCATTTTGTGTCTGTATGGCCCGCCGGGTGTAGGTAAAACCTCCCTTGGAAAGTCCATAGCTAAAGCCATTGGTCGTAAATATGTAAGAATGGCTTTAGGTGGCGTACACGATGAAGCAGAGATTCGTGGGCATCGGAAAACCTATATTGGAGCTATGCCTGGTAAGGTGATTCAGAACCTTCGGAAGGTGAAGTCGTCTAATCCGGTCTTCATTCTGGATGAAATTGATAAAGTTTCGAGTGATTTTCGGGGTGACCCATCTTCAGCTTTATTAGAAGTGCTTGACCCTGAGCAAAATAATAATTTTCAGGATAACTATTTAGAGGTAGAATTCGATCTGTCAAAAGTACTTTTCATTGCCACTGCTAATTCATTGGATACCATTCAGCCAGCTCTGCGAGATCGGATGGAAATTATTGAGTTGACGGGATATACAATGGAGGAGAAAATACAAATTGCCAAGAAATACCTCATTCCCAAGCAAAAACATGAACATGGTCTGGATGGCAAAATGCTAAATTTTACCGACGCCGCCATTCAGAAAGTTGTGGAAGGATACACACGGGAATCGGGGGTTCGGTCCCTGGAACAGAAGATTGGCTCAGTGGTTCGGAAGATCACGAAGGCTATAGCTCTGGAAGAAGAATATCCCAAAACCTTGCGTCCGGAAGATATTGCCCGGCTGTTAGGAGCTGAATTTTTTGACAAAGATGAGTACGACAATAACGATACCGCTGGTGTAGTAACGGGGCTGGCCTGGACAAGCGTGGGCGGTGAAATTCTTTTCGTAGAGTCAAGCTTAAACCGTGGCCGTGGGACTTTGACCTTGTCAGGGCAACTCGGTGAGGTGATGAAGGAGTCGGCCATTACAGCCTTGAGCTACCTGAAGGCCCATGCTGAAGAACTCGGCATTGATCAGCGTTTGTTTGAGTACTATAACCTGCACGTTCACGTGCCTGCAGGAGCAGTGCCTAAAGATGGGCCCTCAGCCGGGATCACGATGGTTACTTCAATGGCTTCTTCATTTACCCAGCGGAAAGTAAAGTCAAATCTGGCCATGACGGGCGAGATAACCTTACGTGGAAAAGTACTTCCGGTAGGGGGAATCAAAGAAAAAATTCTGGCTGCCAAACGAGCCGGTATTAAAGAGGTTATTCTTTGTTATAAAAACCGGAAGGACGTGGAGGAAATCAAATCAAGCTATATACAGGATTTAACATTTCACTACGTTGATCGGGTAGAAGAGGTATTGGAAATAGCATTACTGCCTGAAAAAGTAGACCGGGCGATAAATTTTGTTTTTCCGGATGAAAAGGAAAAATCAGCAGCTGATACCGCTACCCCTGAAGTGGTAGTGTTAAACTAAAAAATAAAAACCCCTGCTTTCTTTGAAGTGGGGGTTTTATTTACAGACAACATTGGTGAGAAACAAAAAAGCCTGCCTCAAAATGTGGCAGGCTTTTCAATTAACCTTTCTGTCTATTAAAAATTCTTCCAAAACTGTAGAGAAACTTAAATCGTTTTTTTCTCCACAAATACCGCTTTTATTTTTTCGGGGACGGTCATTTTACCAAGTATCCCACTCTTCGAACCTGATAGTTGCTGCATGGTAGTGGCCGAGGTGCGGCCTCCTGTTGCCACTACCTGCAAGGCAACTTTAAGTAGAGCTTCCTGGGTACTTCCTAAAGGTTGTAAATCAATCGGCTCTGATACTTGTTGGTCAGGTGTAAAACCAGATGCATAATCTGATTGCCCAACACTATTATACACTTTCATGAGTACCGGCTGTAATCCATACGAAATGGCTCCTGTATCATCTACAAGTGTGGTTGTGGCCACATTCATTCCATATGTCGTTTCACCGATCAGCTTAACCGTCATGTAGGGCTTTAATCCATTAATCAATAGCTCACTGGTAGACGCCGTCCATTGTGAAGTCAGAATCGTCACTTTTGAGATCTGATCGCCCAAACTATTAGTTTCTTCGGTAAAATATTCGTTAAAATAATCTGTACCGTAGTTTTTTGTAATATAAATATTCATTTGGGAATTGTATCCTTCCTTATAGAATACTTGTTTATTGCCGGTTACCTTGGCGATCAGGCTAGCAAGGGTAATTGCTGAGCTGATTGAACCTCCGGTGTTGTAACGTAAGTCGAGGATCAATGACTCTATACCAGCTGATTTAAAAGTTCCAAATATCGTTCGTAACTGATTATCATATTCCTCGGCACTGGAACCATTCGGACCAGGTATAAACTGATTATACACTAAATACCCTACCTTTTTACTATTTACTGTATAAATCGAGTCAAGAAAAACAGGATTCTCCTGAATCGTAGTAGTTGTTACAGAGATTGTATTCTGTGTATCAACTAAAGTATTACTAGAACTAAGCTCTGCTAATGTAAACGTTAAACTGCTGTTAGCCAGTAAACTGGAATAGTTTGTAGTTGTTAGACTCTCTCCATTCACCTTTGTGAAAATATTTCCGCGTTGAAAACCTGCTTTTTCTGCCGGAGACCCTGCCAACACATACAATACCTGGCCAGCTACATTCGTATTTCCATTATCCAGATAAAACAACCGATACTGTATTCCGGTACTTTGGGTCTGACCATTCAGGGCAGCTTCCATTGCACTTCCATCCTCACAGATATAAGAAAACCGATCTCCAGTTGGGTTACTAACCGAATTGTACGTGTACAATAACGAGTTAAAATAATCCGATGGGTCGAGTGTCTTGTCCGTACTACTTTCAGCTGGCACCTGATCCGACCAGTAGTAATAGCTGGACATCTGCTCGTAAATCCATTCGTTAATGGTTTCGCTATCTGGACTGCTTGTGGTCACTTCACTGTCCTTTTTACAGGATCCCAAAATCAGGCAGCCCGTTATGAATAGCAAAATGATTCTCACGACTCTCTTTCGGGTAATTGTTGTTTCTAGTAACCATTACGCCGTTGCCGATACAAATGTTGAGCCTTTTGAGAAATTATAATAAAATAAAATAGTTTCTGCGACTAATACGCCTGAAAATGCTACCGATAAGGGAAAAGGTAAGAAGATGTTTTTTGGGGGTGATTCAACGGAAATATATCTTTTCGATGATTTTACATAGATCTTGAGCTGATCCAGAATGAGTATGGCCCAATAGAGGCCAGGGAATTGGTAATCTGGAAGTATCGATTAGGGCGGAAATTAAAATAAACTGAAGAAAAAAGGTGGTCGGACGGATTACCCATCTGGCCACCTTTTTTAAATTAATAAAGCTCAAATGCTACACTGAACAGGGTTTTGCCAACGGTTTCTGTCGAGTTACTTCCGTCCTCCCACAGCACCTGCCGTACCAACGGTTTGTACAATAGCTGCCAGCTTGTCACTTAAGGTTTTAAGGGCTTTTTGGTGACGAGCTTCCAGATCGGGCAAGTTAGCGGTTGATTTCAGCGAGGCTTCATACAAAAAGCCTGGCAACATCCAGGAAGCATAGCCGCTATAGGGATCGGAAGAGGCATATAAAGAACGGTACCAGGCACCGTAAGCCATTCCTTTCGGATCAATAAACGAACGTTCCAGCTGGAGCATAATCTTGTTTAGCTCCGCTAGTTTATCAGTGCGGCCAGCCGCCAGGAATTCTTTACGTGCACGTTCAGCGGCTTCGGCGTTTTTCTTTAATTCTGCCACTGTAGCAAGTAAAGGTTCAATCGAATAGGTTGGGGCATAAGCTTTGATCGCTTTTTCTGCCGCTTTCAGGTGTACGGCTAAATCGGTGGAATACCGAACCATGTCATAAGGTAGAATATCGGCATTTGCCAGACGCATTGACATTAATCCTACTATTTGCTCAACCATCGGACCCATTTTATAGGTGGAGTCTACAAACTTGTTATAGAAGAATAAGTCGTCGTACGTTGAGTGGTATAGAGTAGGGCCACCCACGCCTGCACTGAGCGAAGGCACGCCCACGTGCATGTAAGGCCCAATATGATCAGAGCCACCACCCAGGTTACCAATAATAGGCTCATTCGCTACTATTGCCGGAGCCGAGGACTCAATCCCGACTGTACTGCCACCTTTTGGTGTACCGAGTGACATCCAGTGCTGATAAACCGTTTTATTGGAATCAGGGTAATCAACCGATTTGGTTGCTTCAATTACCAATTGTTTTAACGAGGGAGAGGCACTGGCATTGAATACTTTGCCCGAAACCGCAGCGTCGAAGTTCATATATGCTACTGCTTTCTGAGTCAGTTCATCCCGGAATTGTTCTGCCCATTCCGCTGATCCAATCACGCCAAATTCTTCCGCATCCCAGTGAGCAACTTTGATAGTACGCCGTGGACGTTGGCCTTCTTTTGCTAGTTTTCCTAATGATTCGGTCATGCCTAATAACATTGCTGTACCACTGTTTGGGTCGGTAGAACCATACGACCAGGCATCGTAATGACATCCGGCAATGACCCATTCATCTGGAAATTCGCTTCCTTTCAGGGTACCTACTACTTCATAAATGCGGGTAATGGCAATTTCCTGCTTTACTTTCAAACGGACCTTCAAAATGGGGCCCCCTTCCAGGCGATATGTGAACGGTAGGCCACCTTGCCAGCCCGCCGGTACTACTTTCGAACCCTGCATATACTTGAAAATATCCATCGCCGAACCATATGGAATAGGTGTTACTGGAATTTTATGCAGGTCAACATCCTTAGGATCAAGGCGTTTTACTTTTACCTTTCCGTCGATTGGAAGGGCTGGCTCAAAAGGCGTAAGCGGGTCACCAGTATAATTAACGGTAAGCAACGAACCACGTTGAATAACACTTTCACTCGGTTGTGGGCCTTCAGGGAAGGTTAGTCCCTTCGTATAACCATTATCAGCAGGATCAGTATAAATAAGTACACCCGCAGCACCAGCTTTCTGAGCATGTTGGGCTTTATATCCGCGGAAGTTACCGCCATAACGAGCCAGTACAATTTTACCTTGTACAGAGATTCCCAGGGCTTTCAGCTTCTCAAAATCTTCTTTACGACCGTAATTCGCATAGACAATTTCAGCAGTGACATCGCCAGAGCCCGAATAGGCGTTCCAGCCAGCCATCAGGCGGGGATCTCCCGCGTATTTATCTTCTGGAAAAATGTATTCTTTGATATTCAGTGGCTGACGAACAGGGGTGACTACTTCTACTGCAACATCACCGGGGCCTTTGGGTAAATAAATGTCGTGTGGATAAATATCTACTTCCCAGCCTGCTTTACGCATGGTTTCAGCGATGTAATCACGAACCTTCTCGTTTTCGGGTGTACCCGCTACGTGAGGGGCACTTGTTAACGCTTCGAGGTGTTTTTTGTAATTAGCAGATGACTGTTGTTTCTTGAATTCAGCCTCTATCTTTAATTCGGACTCCTGACGCTTTGGCGTGAAACCGGTAATGGTCTGAGCATGCACCAGGCTGGTGAGGCCGCAGGCAAGCAGGGGGAAAATTGTTTTTTTCATAGGAAGATCAATAATGCTAAGGGAGGCAAAAGTTACGAATAAATGGAAGGAGCAATCAACAAGTTTATGAAAAGAAAACAGGAACTAATTATAATACAGAAATATCTTGTTAAAATGCTGATATTTTCCAAAAACCATTAAGATATTTTAACCAGGTAGAACAGCTACTGTAAATAATATGGGATATTGAAAAAAGACAAATTCCTTCACTGATTTTTGTGCTTCAATTTTCCCGTCTCTCTGCCCATATTATTGTTAGGTAATGAAAAACCGACTGATTTCATTAGATGTATTACGTGGACTGACCATCATGCTCATGACGGTGGTGAACAATCCCGGTGATTGGGGAAATGTCTATCCGCCACTCTTGCACGCCGAATGGCACGGTTGTACACCTACTGATCTGGTCTTTCCGACTTTTTTGTTCATTGTAGGAGTATCAGTAGTGTTAGCCATGCCTGTAAAGCGACTGGATGTTAGCACCTTTGAGAAAATCGTCATTCGTACACTGCGAATATTTACGCTCGGCTGGTTTCTGTTTTTCTTCTCTAAAATTCATCTGTTTGAGTTGGAAGGCATACCGCTTTTAGCTATACGTTTGCTGATTACTACACTCTTAACCATTGCTCTCTTTACTAACTACGAGCGTAGGCTACAATTATATGTTGCTGGAGGGGTTGTTCTGCTAATGATTTTGCTCGCTTTTGGTGGTTTTGAAGGTTATCAAAATGTTCGTATACCCGGTGTTTTACAGCGAATTGCAATTGTTTACTTTATAATCGCTCTACTATACTTACGAACAGGCCTGATAACGCAACTGGTTGCCGGAGTAGGAGTGTTATTGCTTTACTGGTTTCTAATGACGATGCTTCCAGTGCCGGGAGTAGGCCTTGCGAATGTAGAAAAAGGTACAAATCTGGCCGCATGGCTGGATAACTTACTGTTGCCCGGGCACCTTTGGGCTACAGCCAAAACCTGGGACCCCGAGGGAATTTTAAGTACCTTACCTGCCATTGCAACAGGTATTGCCGGACTACTAACGGGAACGTTGCTGATTAGTTCTTTAAATAACACACTGAAAACCATATACTTACTTCTCGGGGGGCTGTCAGGGGTAAGTATTGGGTGGGTGTGGGGCCTGGTTTTTCCAATTAACAAGGCCCTCTGGACTAGTTCGTATGTGTGTTATGCGGCGGGCTGGGCCTTGATTGTATTGGCTCTACTGTATTACCTCATTGACGTGAAAGGCTGGAAACGCTGGACAAAACCTTTTGTCATTTTTGGCGTAAATCCGATGGTTGTTTTCTTCTTTTCCGGCGTTATTCCGCGGGTATTGTCGGCCATTAAAGTGTCAAACCCCGAAGGAGGGGAGCCTATTAGTGTTCAAACCTATTGGTATGATTACCTAATTGCCCCACAATTTGCCGATCCTAAAAACGCTTCCTTAACCTGGGCTCTGTTATGCCTGGTTTTCT
The DNA here is from genome assembly GCA_047605205.1 of Siphonobacter sp. Classification (GTDB taxonomy): domain Bacteria; phylum Bacteroidota; class Bacteroidia; order Cytophagales; family Spirosomataceae; genus Siphonobacter. Next base: position 26,919 of record JASGGE010000018.1, on the reverse strand, counting down.
GGTTTATCATTCTCTATCTATTGTATCGAAAACAAATTGTCGTGAAGGTTTAAGGAATGGATAACCAGAAGTTGGCTCTATAAATAAAGTTTTAGTAATAAATCAGTTTGCACATCCTCACCGAGCACAAACGTATGGGTGCCAAATTGCTGAAAACCCTGTTTTTCGTAAAAACGAATAGCTCGGGGGTTATGCTCCCATACTCCCAGCCAAATGTATTTGAGGTTTAATTCATGGGCTGTCGATAAGGCTTTTTCAAAGAGTAGCTTTCCTACTTCTTTCCCGATAAAGTCTTTCTTAACGTAAATGCGTTCAATTTCCAGTGATTCAGAATCATTTACGTCCGACTGTGCTTTGCCGATATTGAGCTTTAAATAGCCAATAATCTGATCGCCTAATTCGGCTAGAAAAAATAACGAATCTGGGTTCAATACTTCACTTCTCACTTGCTCGATATGAAAGGCTTTATTGATATACTTAGCCAAATCCTCAGGAGTATTCTGTTCAGCAAACGTATCAATAAAGGTGCTTCGGCCAATTTCCAAAACCTGATCGATGTGATCGGAAGTCGCTTTGAATAGGTTAATCATCTTTTAAAAGGTAGTTCATTAATCCGCTTCTTATTCACGAAATCATACTGATATGAGTTGAAGTAAGCGTTTGAAGGTATAGGGACTTATGGTTTTTGTAAAAAGACAAAGAACTAAAATCCTGCTGATATTGTCGTAACGGTTCTGGTTAAGGCTTGCTTAAATGATACAGAATAAGTCTTTACCTTTGTTTTAAATCATCGAAGACATGAAAAAATCAGCACTGCTTACTCTCACCTTGCTTCTTACCTGCTTGGTTGCCCAGGCTCAGGAAACTACGAAGAAAGTGAGTATATATGATCCGAAGGCAAATGCCGGGGAAGATATAAAAAATGCGGTAGCGAAGGCTGCTCGTGAAAAGAAGAACGTACTATTACAAATTGGTGGAAACTGGTGTGTATGGTGTATCCGATTCCATAATCTGGTCAATAGTGATTCGACGTTAAAAAGCATTTCTGATGCTAATTTTGTAACGGTTCATGTTAATTATAGTCCTGAAAATAAAAACGAAAAGGTGCTAGCTCAACTGGGGTATCCGCAACGGTTTGGTTTTCCGGTTTTTGTGATTCTCGACGAAAAAGGCAACCGCATTCATACTCAAAATTCTGCTTATCTGGAGAAAGACAAAGGGCATGATCCGAAGGTAGTAGCTGAGTTTTTACGACAATGGTCACCAGCAGCGTTAGATCCAAAACAGTATAGTAAGTAGCAATTCAAGTGATTAAATAAACAAAAAGGAGCCCTGTTCGTAAGGCTCCTTTTTGTTTTTAATAGATTACTACAGTTACTTCCCGTTTACAGAGGCACTTGAATGGCTCCCCTTTTCAAACTCAATTGTATCAAGAGCAAAAAGTGTTTCGCCATCTTTTAAGTCAGGATTGGTGAATACAAAATATAATGTTTTCGTACCTAAGCCACTGGTCAGACTGGTTTTGATTTGGCTAGTGCTACCAGCGGCAATAGTTGCTTCGCCAATTACTTTACCCACCGGCGAGCCTTCGCGGATTGTTACGCTACCGCCTTTCCCTTTGCTGGGAGCTGGAACAAAAGCAATGGCATCAATACCCGTTAAATCAATGTTTTTGAAGACAACATAACTTCCACTAGCAGTGGCCAGAGCTACGTTTTTCTTGGTATCAGGCACTTGGGTAGTAGCTACAAACTGCGATGCATCATTGCTTAATACCGGCACTTTGGGGTTACGCAGGGTAATGGCCTTCTGTGCTGTTTGTGGGGCAATGGTTCCTTTCCCCCGGTCGGTATAGCTTGCCGCAAAGATATAAGCTCCGTTTTTGCCGTTGTCTTTGGTTACGTAGCTGCCTTTTATAGGCTCACTTGGCTTTTTATTCTCACTTAAGCTTAGAATATATTTTACCATTTCAGTAACATCAGCTTTTGATAATTGTGGGTGAGCACTCATGAATTGCTCGCCCCAAACACCACCACCACCATTAATAACCTTGTCAACTAGCTTAGCCTGTACATTCTGACCTTTGTATTTTTTAGCGACATCTCGATACGCTGGACCAATGGATTTTTTCTCCGTAGCATGGCAGGCTTTGCAGTCTGACAGCTCAATGAGACGTTTCCCGTTCGAGAAGCTGGTATTCATCTGGTGTCCCTGTGCAATCAGGGTTTTGTCAAAGCCTTCCAGAAAATGGATAGTTACGGTAACGTCTTCTTCCGGAATTTTTTTCAATGCCAGAGAACCATCTTCTTTGTCCGTCACTTTTACCTCATAGGCCACGGGTTGATTGTCGAAATAGAACGTTTTATTACCTTTTACTACTACATCTACTTTAGGAACATCATTGCCCGCCCGAACTTCCAGCGTTGAGGTACTTACGTTGCCGTTGCTGTCTGTTACTTTCAAAACAGGTTTATATACGCCCGGTTTAGTGAAGGTGAAAGTGGTCGTTGGAGTGGTGAATTTCTTTCCGGCAACGGTCCATTCATAGGTTAGAGCGTCACCGTCATAATCTAAAGAACCAGCAGAACTTAAGGTAACCTTTAATGGAATGGAACCAGCTTTTTTATCAACGGTTGCCATTGCTACGGGCGGACGGTTACCCGCATTGTAGGTAATACGAGTCAGCCGTGCTTCATCATTTTGAGCAAACCAGTTCGGGCCATATTCCAGGACGTATAAAGAACCATCGCGATCAAACTGCATATCAATCGGGTGCCAGAATTCCCAGTCAGGCAAAAAGCGTTCAATACTTTGCAGATCACCGTTTGGTTTCAGTGTTACGATATTAATGAAATCCCGAATCCAATCGTAAGAGAAGAATTTCCCCTGATAAAAGTCGGGAAACTTTACTTTCGAATGGGTATCGTAATCTTCTGCGTAGAAAATAGGTCCTGCCATTGCATTACGTCCGCCTTTACCTACAATTTCCCCAAATTCCGGAGAGTCGGCATAAGGATAGTAAATCATTGCTTTTTGGGCAGGAGGTAATTCCCGTAAACCAGTATTATGCGGCGAATCATTAATGGGTTTAGCGGGGTCATATTTTGGTCCTGATTTCTCAGTCTCGAAATTATATTGATTGTATGCCCGGTTATCTGCTACAAATAATGGCCAACCATAATAACCCGCCTGCCGAGCCTGATTGATTTCGTCATGTCCGCGAGGGCCACGGCCTTCTATGTCGTTTGCTGCATCAGGACCGACTTCCCCCCAATATAAAAATCCAGTGTGCTTATCTACTGAAATTCGGTAGGGGTTACGATTTCCCATGACATAAATTTCGGGGCGGGCCTTCTCATTACCAGTCTTAAACAGGTTGCCTTCAGGAATACTGTATCCAGCGGTGCCATCGGCATTGGGGGTAATGCGTAAAATCTTTCCCCGTAAATCGTTGGTGTTCGAAGACGTCGCCCGGGCGTCCCATCCCCGGCGACCTTTGCGGCCGTCACTCGGAGAAAAACCATCGGAGTCAAATGGATTGGTATCATCTCCCGTAGACAGATACAGATTTCCCGCTTTATCCCACTCAATTGAGCCGCCAGTATGGCAGCAGCCGTCGCGTTTTACGGGTATGCGGAGTAATACCTGTTCACTATTCCAGTTGATGGCTTCACTGACAGGATCGAATTTTACCCGTACCAGGCGGTTCGCCGTATCTGTTCCGTATTTACTGGCCGAAGGTGAGTAATACAGATACATCCAGTGATTTTCCTCAAACTTGGGGTCGAGATTTAATCCCATCAGGCCATATTCATTAGTGGTGAATACATCCATTTGTGCCAGGGACTTCACCTGAGGGGTGTTTTTAGGGTTATAATATTTGATTTCGCCTCGACGATGAGTATAGAATACTTTACCATCCCGAACGGCCAATTCGGTAGGTTCATATAATTTTTCATCGAGTGTAACCCGTGAGAAACGATTATCTTCAGGAGGGGGAGGGGTACTGGCTTTTTTATAGTTAAGAGTTGGTCCGGCAGCTGCCCAGCGAAGCCCACCCCACAGATGTTGCAGGAATAAGGGCTCCATGAAGGTTTCGTCGGTATGGCCATAGGCCGTATAAAACATCCGGCCGCCGTCAAATTCATGATACCAGGCCATCGGATGGTTTTCACCTGCGTTCATTTTAGCATCACCATATGATTTTTCATCAACAGTGATCAGCACATTTACATCATCAGGATTGAAATGCGTATAGTCATAGAATTCATCAGTACGCTTGAAGGTTGCCGGGAGGCCTTCTGTTGCGGGATGATCCTTAATCCGAACGGTCATGTCGCCGGTACGTACATTAGGGTTACCTGGGTGTGACATAAACCACCCACCTACAAACTTGCCGTACCAGGGCCAGTCATGTTCAGTATCTGTAGCCGCGTGAATTCCTACATAGCCACCGCCTGATTGGATATAACGTTCGAAATTAGCCTGCTGGCTATCATTTAGTACGTCACCAGTGGTGCTTAAAAAAACAATTACTTTATACTGTTTAAGATTTTTTTCGGTAAAAAGATCTGCATTTTCGGTTGCATCTACTGTGAAGCCATATTTACGGCCCAGGGCTTCTATGCAACGAATCCCCTGGGGAATGGAACTATGCCGAAACTGACGGGTTTTTGAAAAAACAAGTACTTTTTTCCCCTTGAGTGGGTTATCAGGAACCTGTGCCCAGACAAAGCAGGGCAGCACAATGAACAGAAAGATGCGTTGCCACAACGAAACACTCATCGATGATTGAGTTTAGAGATTATACTAATATATTATTACAAAGTTTAGAGAGAATAAGAATATTACAAGACCTTGCGTAGAATATTATCCAGTTAATGGATATGAAAGCCTGAGTACATACTGATTTAAGGGGCTTATTAAAACGTACATCAAAAATAGAGTAGATAAAGTATTAAAGATATACTGTTGAATGATTTGAATGGACAGCTTAATAATTCAAATAAGAACAGTATCTGATTGGGATTACTAACTATTTATTCGTTATCCGTACCTTGTCGTACTATTTTTAAAGACTGTGAGTAGGCTTATCTATCGGTTATTAATCTTTTTTGTACTCTTCACTTTCGTACGTTGTTCTCAGGAAAAACACGAAAAGCAATATGTTATTGGCTTTGCCCAGTGTACTAATGGTGACGATTGGCGGAAGGCTATGCTGGAAGGAATGGAAAAAGAGCTCAGCTTCTACCCAAATGTAAAGCTGATTATGAAAGATGCCCACAATAACAGCCAGCTACAAATTCAGCAGATTCGGGAATTACTCAAAGCGAATATTGATCTATTGATTATTTCACCAAATGAGGCCCAACCCATCACACCTGTAGTAGAAGAAGTTTTTAATCAGGGTATCCCGGTCATTATTGTAGACCGCCGAACGAATTCAAAGCTATACACTGCCTACGTAGGTGGTGATAACCTTCAAATTGGCAAAACGGCTGGGCAGTATATTGGCGAACTACTCCACAAAAAAGGGAATATTCTCGAAATTACAGGTAGCCCAGGGGCGTCTGCTGCAAGTGAACGAGCCTATGCCTTCCATAAAGCGATTACTCAATATTCGGGCTTACATCTAGTAGCGAAGGTAAATGGTGATTGGGAAAGACCTTACGTAACGAAGCGATTGCCAGCCGTGTTGAAAGCTCACCCAGAGGTTAATCTCATCTTTGCACACAATGATCGTATGTCTTTGGGTGCTTATCAGGTTTGTAAAGAATTGGGCCGGGAAAAGCAGATTAGAATTGTTGGGGTAGATGGACTGGCGGGACCGAAAGGCGGGTTACAGTTCGTCGAAGACGGCGTCTTTAGTGCTACACTCTTGTACTCGCCCGGTGGCGAAGAAGCCATTCGAACCGCTTTGCGGATTCTGAATAAAGAGCCTTACGAAAAAGAAAATATTTTAGGTACTCTGGTAATTGATTCCACCAATGTTCACATTCTCAAACAGCAAACCGAGAAAATCCTTGATCAGCAACAGGACATACGGCGGCAGCAGGAACGCATTGAAGAACAAAATCGGCTCTACTCCAATCAGCGTACGGTTTTATATGGAGTAGGAATTTCTTTGTTCGCTGCCCTTGTTTTAGGGGGTGTCGCCTATAGATCGTTGCGTTCTAATCGCCGAATTACGCATCAGCTTAAAAAGCAGAATGAAGAGATTTCAGCTCAACGTAATACTATTGCTGAAATGGCTGAACAGGCAAGAGAATCTACCGAAGCCAAGCTTCGCTTCTTTACCAATTTTTCCCACGAATTACGTACACCGCTTACCCTCATCCTTGGCCCGGTAGATGAACTGGTATCGGCTTCAGTAAAGGGAAGTGCCCAGCAGAAGGATCTGGAAGTTGTTCAGCGAAACGCCCGCTGGCTGCTAAAGCTCATTAATCAGCTAATTGACTTTCGGAAAATTGAGGTAGGAAAAATGCCTTTGCGGGTAGCTGAATATGATTTGGTTGAATTTGTGCGAACAATTTTGCAGGCTTTCGAAAAGCCGGCCCGGCAACGCAATATTCAGATCCGATTTCTCCCTTCAGAGGCTTCCATACACGTTTGGTTTGACGCAAATTTACTGGATAAGGTCATTGTGAATTTGCTGGCGAATGCTTTGAAATTTACACCAGATCAGGGAACAATTACCCTTGTTATTCAACCAAATCGAAAGGAAGATACCGTCCGCCTGTCTGTGGAAGATACGGGTACAGGGATGACAGCAGAGCAGCAGAGCCACATCTTCGAATGGTTTTATCAGGGCAACTCAAATACTTCAATAGGCTCAGGGATTGGCCTGGCTCTGGCAAAAGAACTAATTCAATTGCATAATGGAAGCATTACGGTATGGAGTAAACCACAACAAGGCAGTACGTTTGAAATTAGTTTACCGGCTGGTAAACCACTTTTCGTAGCGGAAGAAACGATACCTCTTCCACAACCCAGTCCATTCGAATGGTCGGAGGAATCTTCTCCTGAATCGGAAGAAGTTATTAAGCAAACGGAAGCAACCGTATTACTCATTGAAGATAACCCGGAATTACGTTCCTTTCTGGTTCGGAAATTGAAACCTTTTTTTCAGGTAGCAGAGGCTGACAATGGCGAAGCAGGTCTTGCTTTGGCGTTTGATACCTTACCCGATATTATTATTTCAGACGTAATAATGCCAGGTAAATCTGGGCTGGAATTGCTGCAAAGCTTAAAACAGGACTGGCGAACATCGCATATTCCTGTTATCCTTTTGACCGCACGAACTGCTGCAGAGCAGCAAATAGAAGGAGTGCAGACCGGAGCAGATCTATACTTGACAAAGCCTTTTGATCCTGGCTTTCTGATTGAAAACCTGAAAACGATTCTTCGAAACCGTCAGTTTTTACGAGAACATTTCCGTCGGGAATTATCAATAGACACTATTGTACCGGTTTCGCAGAAAACAGACCGAAAATTTATCCAGGACTTAACGGCTCTGGTTGAAAAAAATATGAGTCGTTCCGATTTAAGTGTGGATGAGCTGGCTCGTGAAATGGGGCTTTCCCGTGTTCAATTGTATCGGAAAGTAAAAGCTCTGTTAGATTGTGGCGTAACCGACTTTATCCAGAATATTCGTCTTACACAGGCTAGACAACTACTAGTTACTGAAACAACGATTACTATTGCTGAGATTGCTTATCAGGTAGGGTTTTCTTCACCTACTTATTTCTCAACGGCGTTCAAAGGAAAATACAACATTTCACCTTCAGACTTTAAAAATTTGCACCAGCAAAAATCAGGATGAAACAAAATTGAAATGCATGTAACCCCAGTTAATAAATAAACAGTACAAAATATACTAAAAATAATACAATTGACCTGTTTTTGAGCAAATTAAAAGGTTAATATAATTGCGTATCAAAGTTTAACTATTTTGAGATTGTATTTAACTATGAAAAGAGAATGGCCGGCTAAATTTGGTCAAAAATTCCTCTATGAAAAAAGTCTTCCTCTGGTCTATTGTCATTGCATTAGGTGGCTTTCTATTTGGTTTCGATACCGCAGTTATTTCAGGAGCCGAGCGAGCGATTCAGCAACTCTGGCAATTAAATGTTTTTGAACATGGGCTGACCGTATCTATTGCATTAATAGGAACTGTGTTAGGAGCTTTACTTGGTGGGATTCCTTCTGATCGCTTAGGAAGACGAAAAACCTTACTAGGAGTAGCAGCTTTATATTTAATTTCTTCTCTAGGAGCAGCATTAGCTTCCTCCTGGATTCCATTTCTAATTTTTCGCTTTCTAGGAGGTTTAGGAGTTGGAGCTTCTTCAGTGACGGCACCTTTATATATTTCTGAAATTTCCCCGGCTCGCTCGCGAGGGCGTATGGTGGCTTTGTTTCAAACCAATGTTGTGTTCGGGATTCTCATTGCCTATCTCTCTAATTATGCGTTTGAAGGTGTTGGTGAACACGCCTGGCGTTGGATGTTAGGTATTCAGGCTGTTCCGTCATTACTCTTTCTGTTCCTCTTGCTGGGCGTTCCCGAAAGCCCCCGCTGGTTGATTACCAAACTAGGAGAGGTCACTCAGGCTCGTAGCGTTTTGCAAATCATTAATCCAGAAGGATACGAACAAGACGTGGTTGCTATTCTTAATAGTCAAACACTTCAGGAACACGAGTCAGAAAATCTTTGGGCGAAGCAAAATCGTTTTCCGGTTATGCTGGCAATTGTCTTTGCTTTCTTTAATCAGGTGTCGGGAATCAATGCTATTATTTATTACGCTCCCCGAATCTTTGAAATGGCTGGCTTTGGTAAGAGTTCGTCTTTGCTTTCTACGACAGGTATTGGTCTGGTTAACTTTTGCTTCACTTTACTGGCGATGAACTTTATTGACCGCTTCGGGCGACGGACACTGATGTTAATCGGTTCTGTCGGGGTTATTGCTACATTAGGATTAGTGGCAAGGGCCTTCTATACCGGGCAATTCGATTCTGTTCCGTATTTACTGTTTGTCTATATCGCTTTCTTTGCATTCTCGCAGGGAGCCGTCATCTGGGTATTTATTTCAGAAATTTTTCCAAATAGTATTCGGGCTCAAGGGCAGGCATTAGGAAGCTTTACGCATTGGTTCATGGCTGCTCTGATTGCTTTTACTTTTCCCTACCTGGCTGAAAAGCTAGGAGGAGGGCATACTTTCTCCTTCTTTGCCATCATGATGGTTTTACAACTGGTATTTGTCTGGCGAGTGATGCCCGAAACCAAAGGAACCAGTCTGGAACAAATTGAAAAAACACTCGTTATTCACTAATAGAGTTGATGTGTTTGGAATTAATGGACAACTAGTTCTAAAGCCTACTCTGCTAAATAAGTTAATATGAAACCTAAAATGGTTTGTTTCGGAGAAGTTCTTTGGGACATTCTTCCTACGGGTCGCCAGGCAGGAGGAGCTCCCTTCAATGTAGCCGTTCATGCTCACCAGCTTGGTTTTGATGCGAAGCTAATCAGTCGGGTTGGTGAAGACGAACTAGGCAATGAACTACTCGATTTTATGCGGGAAAAGGGTATTGCTACTGAGTCCATTCAGCGGGGTAAAACACATCTAACGGGTGTAGTGAAGGCAAACGTGAGTAATCGGAATGAAGTAACTTACCAGATTGTGCAGCCCGTTGCCTGGGATTACATCATGTACGAAGAGCAACTGACCACTTGGGTTAAGGAATCTGATCTGTTTTTGTTTGGTAGCTTAGGCGTTCGAGGCTCTCGTAGCCGGGAAACCTTATATCGCTTACTGGAAGATGCTTCCTGCAATGTATTTGATATTAACTTACGCCCTCCTCATTACACAAGAGCGATCGTAGAGTATCTGCTCAATAAGGCAACTATTGTTAAAATGAATCATCATGAATTGGCTGAAGTTACTTCCTGGTATGAATATCCCGGTGGAGAGGAAATAGCCATGCGTCGTGTAGCTGAACGTTACAATTTAAAAACGGTTTGTGTAACACGAGGAGAAAATGGAGCGTGTCTTTTGCACGAAAATACATTCTTTGAAAGTCCTGGTATTAAAGTAGAAGTTCAGGATACCATTGGTAGTGGTGATTCTTTCCTGGCGGCATTACTCTATAAATTCCACCTGAAAGAAAAACCTCAGCAAGCTCTTGATTTTGCCTGTGCTACCGGCTCATATGTGGCGACCAAACACGGGGCAACACCTACATTAACGGAAAATGACATTATGAACTTCATGGCTAGCAAGCCCATTCTTCATGGCTAGTTATTGCTCATCTGATAACTTGCTTTTTAACTAAACCTAGTACAATGAAATTATTGTTAATTCCTTTTCTGGCTTTTTTGATTACAACTCAGTTGGCTTATGCTCAGACTAAATTAGAGGCTTACCGGCCGGCTATTCACTTTACCCCTGCCAAAAACTGGACGAATGACCCAAACGGCTTACTCTATTACGACGGTGAATATCATATTTTCTATCAATATAACCCTTTTGGTGATGGGTGGGGGCATATGAGCTGGGGCCATGCAATTAGTAAGGATTTACTTCACTGGGAGCATTTGCCACTGGCCATCCCTGAGTTTGATAATCCGGATGGTAAAACCCAAACCATGATTTTCTCGGGAAGTGCAGTCGTGGACTATGGTAATAAAAGTCAGCTTTGTCCTTCCGGAACAAAGGACTGTCTGGTAGCCATTTATACTGGGCACGTACATAAAAATGGAGAAGAACTGGAGCAACGTCAGAACCTGGCTTTCAGTGCAGATAAAGGCCGCACCTGGAAGCAGTATGACCACAATCCGGTCTTAACGCTGGGAACTCCATCCTTTCGTGATCCAAATGTCTTTTGGTATGAGCCTCAACAAAAATGGGTGATGACCCTGGTAAAGCCTGAAATTCATACGGCGATGTTTTATGAATCGAAAGATTTAAAAAGCTGGACAAAAACCGGGCAGTTTGGGCCGCAAGGAGATACTACTAAAATTTGGGAATGCCCCGCTTTAATGCAGGTACCGATTGAGAATGAACCCGAAAAGAAAAAATGGGTGTTATATATCTCGTCTGGTCATCAGGTGGATGGCTTTGTTGGAATGCAATATTTTGTGGGTGATTATGACGGAAAAACTTTTATTTTAGATAAGGATAACCCCCAACCAGCTAATCCGAAATGGGGTAATGCCGTTGATTATGGGAAAGATTATTATGCTGCTATTCAATTCAATAACTTACCCAGAAGTGAGACAAAACCCGTCACCATTGGTTGGGCTTTGAACTGGACCTACGCACGGGAAACCCCAACAAGCCCATTCCGCGGAGCGATGACCTTACCTCGTCAAGTGTCACTGAAACGTACGTCTCAAGGGTTAGTCCTGATTCAGAAACCCTATACCGAATTAGCCAGGTTAAAGTGGACGACACTAGAGTCGGTAAAAACACTTTCTTTAAACAGTCAGGAGAAAGTACTAGACAAAGTAAAGGGCGATCGGCTGGAAATTAAGGTCGAACTTTTGCCCGAACAAGCTCAGGAAATAGGGCTTAAACTTTTTAAATCGGGCGATGAAGCAACCATTCTAAGGTATACTGATGGGAAAGTACAGTTTGATCGTCGTAAATCGGGCAATGTAACCTTTAATCCAGCGTTTGCCAGTGTAGAAGAAGCTCCGGTAACCCTGAAAAACGGAGCTATAAAACTTCATATTATTGTAGATGCCTCCATCGTAGAAGTATATATAAATGACGGCGAAGCGGTCATTACCGATCAGGTTTTTTCCAAAAGTATGAACGGAAACGTATCGCTTTATACGCAGGGAGGAAAAGGTAGTTTTAAAAACCTAAGTGTGAAAAAGTACGAGTAGAAAGTCTAACCATTAAACAAATCTGAATCCCACCGCTGGCAGCAAAGCTGCCAGCGGTTTGTTTTAGGTGTGGGATACTAGTTTTTATAAAAAGGCAAAAGACCTCTAGGTAAACTTAGTTAACCCAGGCAACGGTTACATGGAGTGTGTAACTTGCTGCCCTGGGGGGTACAACCCTGATCGTATTGAATACGGGCGGCAATTACGATCAGTGGTACCAAGCTGTATAAGTCAGAGGTTAAGAAGGATTTATCGAATGGATTCCATGCGAGACTGTAAGGCTACTGTCCAGATATCCATTTCATTTTCCAGCTTACGAATGATTTTCTCTGGAAAACGTTCCTCCTGAAGTAATCTGTTGATTTGATTTTTCTGATAACTAACTAGCTCCAGCTCTGAGGATAAGTATCGTTTTAAGTTCTCCTTTTTCAGCTCTTCAGCTAAATCTTCCTGATTAACTGGCGTTTGCTTAATAGGTACCTCACTCAAATGTTGAATACGTTGCTTTAAATGCTGTTTGATATCTTCATCCAGGTGTTCGGTCTGCATAAAATGATCATCCTCAATAAAAGAAATCGAATTTCGGGTGAGGTAAAGTCGCAACGCCTGTTCATAGGAGGACTCATGATCCGGCTCGCGTTTCAGGTTCAGTTTCCTAATAAAATAGGGAAGGGTTAAGCCCTGAACAATGAGCGTAAACAGAATTACTACAAACGTAATAAAGATGATAGTACGACGCATCGGGAATTCCTGGTTATTGAGTAAGGTAAAGGGCATGGCTACTGCCGTTGCTAACGATACTACGCCTCTCATTCCGGCCCAGCCTACTACAAACAATTCACGCTTACTGGGCTTTTGGTCTTCTGCGAGTAACCCGGCATTGAAAGGGGAATAGGCTAGTATAAATAGCCAGATCATCCGGATTAACATAACCGACAAACTGATCAGGATTCCGTAGGCAGTTAATGAAAACAAAGCCTCTTTAGGGATTTTGGTTAGTAATACGGGCAGTTGTAAGCCAATAAGTATGAACACAAAACCATTTAGAAAGAACCCCGCTACTTCCCAGAAACTGTTACTCAGCAACCTACCCTGCGATGTAAACAAATCAGACGATTTGGACGAGGCATAAAGCCCCGTGGTTACTACCGCCAGCACACCTGAAACGTGCAGACGCTCAGCAATGATGTACGAAACAAAAGGTACCATAAGGTTTATACTCGTTTCAATGCTCGCATTTCCTTTGATGTGTTTTAATACCACTACAAATGAAAAACCAATCGCTAATCCAACTACTATTCCGCCAGCCGCAACAAGAAGGAAATCAAAACCAGCTTCCCAAATCACGAAAGACGAACTTGTTACAGCCGTAACGGCATACTTATAGGCAATTAGGGCTGAGGCATCGTTAATTAGGCTTTCTCCTTCCAGAATGATCGTCAGCCTTCGTGGCAAACCTAAGCCTTTTAGCGTGCTGGTTGCGGCTACTGCATCGGGTGGTGATACAATGGCTCCGAGTACAAAAGCTAATGGCCAGCCGAAGCCTGGAATAAACCAGTGAGCTACAGCAGCAATAACAGTAGTGGTTAGAAATACCAGTCCAATCGCTAGCCAGGAGATAGGCTTTCGGTACGCTTTCAGGTCACTCCAGGAGATTTTCCAACTTGCCTCGTATAGCAGAGGGGGTAAGAAAATCAGGAAGGCAACATCGGGAGCCAGTTTGATCAGCGGTAAATTAGGCATAGAGCCAATAACTATCCCGCCAATAACCAGTAAAACTGGGTAGGAAATTTTTATGCGTTGAGACAAGGTGGCCAGTAGTACCAGGATTGCCGTCAAGATCAGAATCGGTTTGATAATATCCATACATACTAGGTTAATAAATGAATAATGAGAGAAGAAATGATGAATCAGTAGTTCTAAAGATTATTCATTTGTAGCTAGTAGTGGTGGTTTGTTTTCAAGAACAAAGTTGATGCTTTTGAATGTTAACGATTCTGTATGTTTTGTTAAAGTAACCTAATGTGCTGATAGACTAGCTTTCAATGATTGGAGTGATTCATGGATTAAAACCGGGATAATAGAAAGACGGCTTTGCCAGACGGCAATAATCTCTGGCATATTGAGTACTCATTTCTATTAAAAGGCCCTTTCAATATTTTTGGTATATCCATCTATTGAATCGGTTCCAGCAAGATATAGACGGGACGATTGTCGCTATTATTTTGTAAAAAATTGAGACTAGTCAGAATGCAGGGAACAACTATACCATTAGAAAGAAACGAATGCTTTTTCGTAGTGACCACCGAGTAACATTACTTTTGTGGAATAACTAATCAGCATTTCGACTTTTATGAACCCCCAATTCGGAGCCTCCATTTTATCCTGGATTCACCCTGTCTGGAACGCAGAAGCAGGGAAATATGCCATTCAGAAAACCGCCGATACAGGTTTTGATCTTATTGAAATTTTATTGCCAATTTCAATGGATTTTGATGCTCCGGTGGTAAAAACTCAACTCAAACAGGCAAATCTTGGAGTGGTGTGTTCACTGAATTTGTCAAAGCCTTATCATATTCCATTTCATCCTAAAGAGGCGACCGGGCTGATCAAAAAGGCTTTGGACAAAGCCACAGCGTTAGAAGCAACGACCCTGGTAGGGGTTTTGCATTCTGCAATAGGAGTATTCACAGGCCAGCCACGTACAGAAACCGAAGAAAATATAGTATGTGAGGTTTGGAGTGAAGTAGCAGCCTACGCCGCTCAATATGGAATCACGATTGGAATTGAGCCCATTAACCGGTATGAAAGCTATGTGTGTACGTCTGCTGATGAAGTGCTGAAAATGATAGCAAAAGTAAATGCCCCCAACCTGGCTTTGCACCTTGATACGTTTCACATGAATGTTGAGGAGGGTAATTTCTATGAGCCAGTTTTACAGGCAGGAACGAAGTTACAACACGTTCATATGACTGAGAGCGATCGTGGGATGTTAGGCGAGGGGAATGTACACTGGGATGACTTTTTTAAGGCTCTAGCCAAAATTAATTATGCTGGACCGTTAGTACTGGAAAATTTTTCCTCACAAATAGCCGGTATGGCTTCGGCTACTTCTTTATGGCGATCTTCAAAATACGGGGCAGAAGAACTTGCAAAAGGGAGTCTGGCTTTTATGCGACAAATGGTTGAAAAATATAACTAGTTCGGAACTGTACATGAAACGCCCGCTTCTCGTCAGAAAAGCGGGCGTTTTTATGATTGGCTTCTTTCATTCTACACTAAAATCAATACGTTTGATGGTGTATTTACCCGTTTGTTCGTACGTATCTAAAATCGTAGTGTATTGTTTTTCAGCTTCTTCCAAATCTTGATTATTGAAGTTAGCACGGTGGTCGGCTACAATTACCGCCAACGCCGAACTGATTGATGTTGTAGTTTATTTTGAGCTTGTTAAATGGAATACCGTTTGTATTCTTCTGCATCTGTTCTTTGGAAAATTCATCGGTTAAACGGATTAGATGCTGTATCTGGTCTATTTCCTTTTGGCATTGGTCGGAATAGTCGGGCAGTTTTGGGTTGATGAAATCTATACTTGCCTGTTCAAAATCAAATTTTTCTTTGGTCAAAAACATTATCTTATCGGTATAATCTGCCATTGTATTGACTTTGCTTTTTACTTCTCTGAATGAAAAATACCGCTCCTCGCACTCTGCATTGATGTATTGCATTGGCGGTTTGGTATGGGCGTGTCGGTTTCTTAAAATTTCTAATTCCTTTCGCTTACTCTCGATAATTGTGTAGCATTTTATCATTCGCCCCTGATTGGCTGAACCTGTAAACAGTTCTTCATTTTCTGAAATCAGTTTTTCAAATTTATTGAGCCATTTTATCGGGTCGGAAATTAAGTCGCAATGGTGTGAAAAGAAATCGGGCAATTTAGCATAAGGCAGTTTGAGTATTTTATTTATCAACTCTTGGCAATAAGCATTATTATCTTTTACATTTTCCTCTATAATATCAAACAAAGCATTTTCCGATTGCTCTTTTGGAATAGTTGTTAGTTCTGGAAATTGAACGGTTTGTTTTATAGATAGATTAAAGGGCATAGATATTCTTCTTGGTTTTTTTTGTTAATAAGCTAAAACCAGTTAATAAATAGCCACAGAATTTATATTGACCCGAGTAGAACCTAACGAAACACTTGCCAAAAATACACTTGTTAAATTTATATATTTAGATATTGTTTTGTACGCATTTTATTCGATTTGTGATAGTTCCTGATTAATGAATTGTATTTCGCTATCGGATAAATGAATGTTTATTGCATCAGCATTGATAACGGCTTGTTCCGCATTTCTTGCACCTGCCAATACCACCGTAATTCCCTGCTGTAAACTTGTCCAACGTAATACTAATTGAGAAAGTGAGGCGTTTTTTTGCTCTGCAATAGGCGTGATGTTTTCTAAAAATGCCTGCACCTTGTTTAAATCAAATTGTTGGAAATAAACATTCCTGTGGTCATTTTCTTTTAGCTTATCGTCCTTGAAATACTTGCCTGTGAGTAGCCCTCTTTCCATAGGGCTGTAAGCAATAATGCCCAAATTGTTAGGTAAAGCGTAAGGCACTAAATCTTTTTCAATGCTACGGTTGAGCATACTGTACGAAACCTGATTGCTCGCAATAGATAATGTTTGCCGGGCTTCTTCAACTTGTGCTACACTATAATTGCTCACACCGGCTGCACGGATTTTACCTTGTTGTATGAGCAATTCCAATGCTTCCATAGTTTCGGAAATAGGTGTGGTGCTATCAGCCCAATGAATTTGTAGTAAATCAATATAATCGGTATTTAGCCGCTTCAAACTTTCTTCAACTTCTTTAATGACATTTTGTTTTGAAGCGTATTTGAAGATAGGAATTGTTTTCCCATTATCTTCTGTGTCAAAGAAAAAATCTCCTTTTCCGTTGTTGCTACCGTCCCAAACCAATCCGAATTTTGTTAGTAGCTGTATTTTGCTTCGGTCATATCCTTTGATAGCTTCGCCAATCATTTCTTCACTCAAGCCAAAACCGTAGAATGGTGCGGTATCAATGCTGGTTACTCCATTATCTATTGAAGCCAGTACCGAAGCAATTGAATTTTTCTTTTCGTTACCTCCCCACATATTACCACCGATAGCAAAAGCTCCGTAAGTTATTGCCGACAGTTCTAAATCTGTATTTCCTAATCTTCTGTATTCCATATCTTATGCTATTTTGTGTGTTAATAAAATGATTGCTTTCTCTTGTAGTTTTTCATCCGCCAAATTTCCGAACGCTTTGATGTATGGTTGTTCATTATGATTATTCAAACCTTGTTGGTTTTCCCAGATTTCGTAGAAAACAAAAGTGTTTTCATCATTCAAATCTTGATGCAAATCGTACAGAATACACGCTTTTTCTTTGCGTGTTTGTTCGACCAATTCGCCCAAACCGATTTTCACTTCTTCCAGAAATTCTGGCTTGCTTTTAATGATTGATGTTACGTATATTTTCATTGTTCCTGTTTTAAATCTGATAAAACTTGTTCTAAATGTTCCCTGTAAGCGACCTTGTAATTTTCGATACGCTCGGGTGTGGCGTTCTTTTCCAAATCGTGGAAATGAAAGCCGGGTATCCTGTCCATTCCGGTAAATTCCATTGCTTTGTGAAAACCGAACATTACTCCGTCATCTACCGATGTCTGATTGAAAAATTCGCCCTCCAATGTAAACGCTGTGTCCGGTGCATTCCAAGTGGTAGTGAGCATATATCTTTTCCCGTGCATCAGTCCGCCTTTTCCATAATTTATTGCGGGGTTTTTATGACTTCTTCCGTCACTTTGGTAGATGCCATTTTGATGACCGGCAGTGAATACCTCGTCAATGTAAAACTTCAACCTGTTGGGAACCTGAAACCACCAGATGGGCGTATGAAACACGGTAATGTCTGCCCATTTGAAATTTTCCACTTCCTGTTTCGGGTCAAAATCATTGTTGATGTCGGTAGTCCTGAATGTTATATTATTTTTTTCCAAAAAATCCTGTGTCCAAGCTGTAACCGTTTTATTGAATGCTCCGCCCGAATGTGCGAAATGTTGTCCGCCATTTATGATAAATATTTTAGCCATAATTTTGTATATTGTTTTTAAGAAAGTTGAATACTGTTTACCGCTGTTTGGGCAATTCGTTCGTCATCATCTACCGAAGCACCTGCTACGCCCAAAGCTCCGATAACTTCTCCGTCCAGTTTGAGCGTTACGCCACCACCGAAACTTATCAGTCCACCGTTGGTGTTCTCAATGCTGTAAATAGGCTGTCCGGGTTGTGCTATTTCTCCGAATGCTTTTGAATTGAACCCGAAAAGTGCTGCTGTTCTTGCCTTTTTGATGGATACATCAATGGGACCCGTTACCGAATTATCCATTTTCTTTAGGGCAACCAATACACCGTCTCTATTTACGACCGTGGCAACAATCGAAAAATTATCTTTTGCTGCTTCTTCAATGGCTTTGTCTACCAGTTTGTTTGCTGTTTCAAGACTGATATTGTTTGTCTGAAATGTTGTCATTTTTAGTTATTTTTTTGATTAAATAATACTTGTTACGATACCGCCCTCCACACGCAGATTGCTTCCGTTGATAGCTCCGCTGTTTTCGTCCGCAAGAAATACGGCGGCATTACCAATTTCTTCAGGACGAACCAACCTGCCGATAATTGAAGTAGGGCGGCTTGCCATAAATTGTTTTTCGGCTTCTTTCAGGTCGGGGTGGTAACGCTCAGTGATAAATTTTTCCGTACCTGCTGTCAAGGCGGGTCCGGGCAGAATACAATTAACTGTTACTTCCGTATTCTTGGTAAGCTCTGCCAAGTTTCTTGAAAGGCTTAGCAGCATTGTTTTTGCCACGCAGTAATGTATTTTTTCGCTGTCGGGGTTTAGTGCCGATTCGGAAGAAATGAAAATGAGCCTGCCTTTTTTCTTTTCCAACATTTTTCTGAAATAGAACTTTGACAAGTGTACGGTGACCATAAAATTGAGGTCAATCATTTTCTGCCAGTTGCTTTCCTCCAGTTCAAAAAAATCGACGTTTTCGTAATAGCCGATATTGTTGACCAGCACGTCCGTTTCCGGCACTTGCTCAAAAAGTTTTTTCCTACCTTCCTTGGTGGATAAGTCGGTGGTAACGGTATGGATGTTCAGGGATGGATACTCCGTTAACAATTCCGACTTTGACTGTTCCAATTGCTCCGTGTTCCGGTCAATGATGACCAACCGATAGCCTTTTCTTGCAAAGGAACGGGCAATGCCGTTGCCGATGCCTGCTGCCCCACCCGTAACTATTACTGTTTTTTCCATCTTACTATTCAATTTGCTTCGCAAGCAAAATTGTATTATTTTTGAACTATAATAAATAAAATGAGTGGAAAAGGCTCGATAATTCATTATTGTTGAATAATTATGATACAGTCCGTAAAAAGAGCTTTTGAGATACTAAACTATATTGCCACCAATGGAAATTTGGTACGGCTAAATGATATTGCTGCTGCAGTGGGTTTGCAGAATACCACGGCACATAATTTCCTGAATACATTGAAAGAACTGGGCTATGTGGAGCAAGACGAGCTTTCGCCACGTTACCGCATTACGCCTAAAATCAGCGAATTGTATTTGCCAGAAAAACCGCTATATCAAATAAAGAACGAACTAAAGCCAATCATTGAAAGATTAAGTGCAGATACGGGTGAAACAGCTTATCTGGCTATACAATTGGGGAATTATTTCCGCTATGAATACAAATGCGAACCAAATAAGTGTGCACGTATTTCATTGGAATTGGGAAAGGAATTTGAGATGAAACGTACAGCAATCGGAAAGGTGTTTATGGCTTTTTCTCCTCATTTGTCAAATACTTTGCTAAACGAAATGTGCGATGCTTGCTATGTCAAGGATTTTTTGGATGAATTGGGTATGATTAGGGAAAGTGGCTATGCACTTGATTTGGAACAATACGAACAAGATTTGAACTGTGTGGCAGTTCCGTATCTTTACAAAAATCGCATTTTGGCTGTAATCGGGGTTGCAGGTCCCGCATTCCGATTTCGTAAAGAGGAAATGACAAAAACAGGTGAAGGGATTAAGGCTTTATTGAAGAGTTAATTAATGTATTTATCTACGGCATTATCCAATTCTTCTGAAACGATTTTTGCATATACCTGTGTCTGTTGAATGCTTGCGTGGTCAAGTAATTTACTTACATACACGCATACCGTTGTTTAAAGCATTGGTAGCAAACGTATGACGGCTTAAATGAAAATGCAGGTTAAACGGTAGTTTCAAATCTTCGCCCATTTTCTTTAAATGCACATCGCCCAAACGAACTTTGCCACGAAGTTTTAAACTCTTGTATTTTTCATCGGCAAATATCCTTTCGGGGTTTTCCAATACAGGAAATATAAAGGCTTCGGGATTGGGATTTTTAGGTTTGTGTTTGTTGAGTATGGCAATGGATTTAGCACCTAATTTAAAGATGTGTTGCTTCTGTGTTTTCTGAATGACCTTTGTAATTTTTTGGGTTTCTTCATCGTAGCATTTCCATTGCAACAGCATTACATCGCTGATACGCAAACCGCCACCAAAACAACTGAACAAAAACATATCTCTGTGAACCTGTGCTTTTGGTCGCTGGCTCAAATCCAAATTTTCCAAATCTTCAATCTGCATCAATAAAATTCATAACTACTTAATTTACAACACAATTAGGTGCAAAATGGATTTTGAAATTTACTATTTCGTATAACATAAAGGTATACGAAACTTACGCAACAACCAAATTTTTCATTCCCTTGTTTTTCAGAGGATTAAATTTTATCCCCCCGCTGCCACGAGCATTCTGCTTATGTCTTTTTTTGTTTTATGTTCTATAAATTTTTTAAAAAAACACTCTATCTCGCTACTTCGTTTTTCTTAAATTTAAAAACAAAAAACATCACAAATGATACAAACAAAAACACCACAAACAAAATGGAATTTCGGGTAAAAACTTCCAGATATTTGGAAACAACATTCGGTTTTTCGGTGATGCGTTCCACCATCCAGGCGAGTGAAGAAATGATTGCCAAACCTGCCAAAATGTTTTTGTACGAGTTGTAAATCTGGTATCGGCTAATCAATAATAGCCACGGAATAACCATTAAAATAACGATTAACTGCATTAGTTCTATTCCGATGTTAAACCCTATCAAACTTAAAGCCAATCGTCCTTTTTCTAAATTCAAATCTGAAAGAATAGAAGAAAATGCCAAGCCGTGTATCAATCCGAAAACGATGGCAACAATGTTTTCGCGGTTTGGGAAAATGGCTTTTATAGCGTGGATTGCCGTGATTAAAATTGAAAGAGCAATGATAATTTCCACGATTTTTGATGGGAAAGACAAAACTCCCAAAGTCGCTAAAATCAAGGTCAAAGAATGTCCGATTGTAAATGCCAGCGTAATTTTCAGGATTTTGATAAAAGATTGTTTGCTGCTTGGATTGCTTTGCCATTTTCTGGAAATGCAAATCAGCGGAGCGGTTAGCAATAAAACCAACAAAAACATTAAATGGTCTGTTCCTTCGGAAATATGGTGCAATCCGAGTTTTACCATACTCTTAAAACCGGTCCAATTGCTGCCTTTTTTCAAATCTATTTTTAAAAGATTGGAGCGTCCCTCGTTCAAACTGTAACCGATAACTCCGACTTCGGTATTTTCTTCCCCTGTTTTTCCGGTTTCCCAATCTTGTCGCACCACAACCATTGCTTTATGAGAGTTTACTTGATGAATTATCGCATTGTAATCAATCGTAAAACTTCGGGAATTTGTAGGAATTTCATAATCGGCGATGAGTTCGGCGTATTGTCCTGTTCCCGTTTGTTCGGTGGTTTCAGTCGTGATGTTCAGCAGTTTTTTGACCAGCGGTTTTTGGTTGTTGTCCAACACCTGAAAATGACTGTTCAGATACTCAACTAATTCTTTATTTTGTAGATTTAGATTTTGCAAATTGTCCACATCAAACGAAACTGCCAATTTCATTTCTTTGAGCGGAATATGGATTTTGCAAATTATATTTTCGGAAAAAACATCCAACAGCAAAACCGAATTGGGCATCGGGTGTGCCGAAATTTTCAGCAAACCGAAGAATAGAAATAGAAATAAAAGATAATGTTTTTTGTTGAAAATCATTTTGATAAGTATAAAAAAACCTCATAAGTTTTGGAACCTATGAGGTTTGAATTTATTTTAATAACCTATAATTATTTAACAAACTTACTTTTGAATAAAACTCCATTTCCCGTGTACACCGCAACCAGATATGTTCCTTTGGGCAAGTGTGAAATATCGAAAGACAACTTCTGTCCGCTAACACCGGATTTTGTCATTACTGTTTTTCCATCTGCTGCAATTATTTGCAGGTTGGCGTTACTTGCCGTTGATTCAAGCATTATCTGCAGCGTATTTCCGGTAGGATTAGGATATATGGACATATTGTTTGCATTACTCTTCTTTACACTCACAACTCTACTGTACGTATACGTTCCGTCGTTATCCACCATTTTTAAGCGATAATATATTGTCGTGGCGTCAAGCACTGCTGCATCTACCACAGAATAGCTATTTGCTGCGTTGTTTTTTGCTGCAACACTATTGATTACAGAATATTCTTTGGCATCTACACTCCTTTCTACTATATATTTTGCCATATCTTTTTCATCGGCAGATGTCCAGTTAAGCACTCTTTCGTCTTTGTTATTGGTTACGGAGAAACTGATTAGCTGTAGTGGAAGAGCAGTAGAAGTCAAGTCTATACCATAATCGCTCACGTGGTCTCTCCAAACAGAGTGATAGTGTATTTGCGATGAAAAAATTACGCCGCTTTGGCATACAAATTCTATCCACACTCTTGGTCCGTCAATGCGTACATAGTTGGTATTGGCATTGAGAAATGTGCTTGAATCTCCCGAAGTGCCGCTTCCTGTCCAACCGATGTATGTTCCGCTTAATCCGTTTTCGTAAAGCGTATTGAGAGTCGTTTCTGTTTCGCTGTCCATATCTGCTGTCCACGCTTTTATGGCGTTCATCACCAAGGTTTGTTTTGCGGATGAAAGTGTACTTATGGCAAGTCCTTGTTTTGTTGAAGGCATTGTGTTGGTGTTGCCGTTGCTTTCTCCGGGTGACATCAAACAATCACTAAAGGTTGATGACAGTTTTGCAGAGGTGAGTTCGGTTGTGGACAAACCTGCCAACATTAGTTTCAATACAGCTCTTCTGGTGGCAAGTGGTTTATACGCTGTTCCGCTCAATGTAAAGGAAGTCGGTTCCACACCCAACATTTCCGGTGTTGTGCCAACCACCTGTCCTCCGTTGAAAGATATGGTGAACGCCATGTGATGACCACCAAATTGTAACATCCACGCACCTGTCGTGGAGGGTTCGTTCAGGAAAGAGATAAAATAAAGCCCTGAGCTGTAACCCGAGCCCCCGCCGTTGGCATTCAGGTAATCGTCTGCCGCCAAAATACTATTCATTATTTCATAGCCGGCATCGCTTGCCGTTCCCAAAGCTGCCTGCATTACTGCTTTCGCGGCTGCCAATTGTGTAGTATTTAAAGTTGATAGTTGGATACCGTTTCTGCAACCTGAACCGCAAGGCAGGTTTGACCATTTTTTTGCGAGCGTGGTGGTGTAGGTTTGCTGCAAAGTGGTGATTTGCGAAGAAGATAAAGTTGCCTTAAACGCCTGTGCCGCCGTAACTACGCCGGATACACTTAAAGTACTTAATGTAGATATTTCTCCATCGTTTATATCGGAAATGTCTTTGGATGTTTCAAAAGCCGAAGCGGGAACTAAAGTATTGTAGTCGTTATAAACGACAAAACTCATCATAGCGAAAGATGCTGTGGCAAGTAATCCTATTAGTATGTTTGATTTTTTCATGATAATGAAGTTCAACTTTAGAATGTAAATGTATGAATTTTGTTTTCATAAATGTTGTTTTAGCACCGAGTGTTCTAAGAGGGTTTCAGATAACGGTCAACGGCTTTGCGATGGCGGGGCAACCGAAGCACTTCCGTTCAGTTTTGCACAACTGTTTAATCAAAGTACAACTGTTCAATTTTGCACTTCAGCCGCCATAACGCCAAACCCTTGTTAGCGGCTGTTTTTTTTTTATAACGTTCGTTCAATTATTTCTTCTGTTTCGGTGTCAAAAATTAAAATTCCTTCTTGTTTGTCGTCAAGTTGTCCGACCAAATTACCTTGTTTTGTCCATACTGAACTTTTTCCAACGCTTTGAAAGTTGTCACAAAAACCAACGCAGTTGGACATTAAAACAGGCATTGAAAATTTTTTCGCAATGGTTGGATAGTGGTTTATTGCCTTGTCAATTCCGTTTTGAGATTTAGCAACACTCGCTACATAAATGTCTGCACCAAGTTGATTTGCTTTGTCTGAATGGCTTGTCTGCAAACTTTCGTAACAGATTGCTGGTGCAATTGTTTTGTCTTTGATTGACAAAACAATTTGATTGTCGCCACTTACAAAGTAAGGAAGTTCGTCAGAATGTAGTTGTTGTTTTGAATACGTTTGTCTTGTCGAGTTCGGCTGAAAAATCAACATACTGATTTGTATTCCCGAATTTGCTTTCGTCGGCACACCAATTCCAATAGTTATGTTGTTGTCGTTACTTATTTTTTGAAAATCGTCAAATATTTTGTCGTCTTGATTTTTCGCTAATTCTTTTGAAAGTTCTGGTTCATAACTTGTCAAAGAAAGTTCGGGAAAAAAAATTGCGTCCACATTAGATGTCAAAGCAAGGTCAATAAAATTCTTGTGTGCTTCAATGTTGGCTGAAACATTTCCTTTTATTGGTCTTGTCTGTGCAATGCTGATTTTCATTTTTGTCTATCGTTTTTCTGTCATTTATTTGTCGCCCGAAAATAGCCGCTAACGAGCAACGGCTTTGCGATGGTGTGGCATTCATTGAACGTCCAGCCGGAACAAAATCCGATTGAAAAACTAAAGTTGAAGACAACAACTAAAAGTCAAATTACTAACGTCCAGCCCGGAACCGCAGTTGAATAGTGAACCTGCTGCTGATACTTACAATGTCCAGCTACACTTGCACAAAACCCCATGTTAGCGGTTCGGCTTTTTTTTCAATGTTTTGTTAGTCCCTGTAACTTGCTTTTTGAATTCATTACGACATTTAAAAGTCCATAATGCCAGTCCGACTGTGGGCGTAGCTCTGTTTGTATAAAATCAAAATTTCTTCATGTAAATATTGAAATTGCATAAACAATATATATCCATAAACAGGACATCCATGTAATTTGGTGTATTTTCTTCAGCACTATCCAATCGTAAGCAAAAAATGATAGAAAAAACATATTCCAGACACTAAACATAAAAATATCGAAAGCTGTGTCGGACAACATATCTAATGGGAAACGCCCCAAAATCGGTTCCAATAGAAATAAAGTACCCAAGTAGAAATAGCGTTTATGGAGTGCCGGTTTCTTACGGTGTTTGTAGCCTAACCATACGTACAAAGCAAAGGTGGGCATTAAAAATCTGTTGGCTTTTGCATAAAAAGGCATGGTGTCCCACCCTTTATATACTGCAACAAACACATAGAAAGTGCTGAGTACTGTACCCGCTGCCGCTATCAACCCTGCCGTTCCCCAGCGAATATGAGCTTTGTAATTTCCTTTACGGATAAAATTGGCTTGTACCATTAATATAATGAACCACGCAAACATAAACAGCCCGTGGACAATGAATTTAGGGTCGCTGTTACTGGGCTGTTTTACGTCAAAAAACAGATTATCAGAAAACCCGATAATAGAAAACAGTAGTAAAAGTATACTGGTTACAAGAAAGTAGTTCTTTTTCATTTTTTCTATTAGTAATCTGTCGGGGTCTTTTAAAGCTGACCGCTAACTAGCAACGGCTTTGCGATGGCGGGGCAATCGAAGAACTTCCGCTTGGCTAATGTACAAAAGTTGATAGAAGTACAAAACTTCAATTATGCACGTCAGCCGCCATAACGCCAAACAGATTGGCGGTTAGTGGCTTTTTATCGCCTGCTGTCTGTCGTGTTTGTGTGTCAGCCGAAAAATAAAAAAGAGGGGAAGGAATTTTTATCGGGTTGGAAGAAGGGCAAGCTCTTTACGCATTTTCGGGTGGCTTGGTGTGTCTGCCAAAATGCGGAATGTGCTTGCCCTTGTGTAATGGATTATTTTCTGTCGGTTTATCGTTCCCCAACCCAATGCGGATAAATGGGTGTTTGTGCTGTAACGGTATTCAATATTGGATTAATGAACGATACTGCAAATTTCTATCAGATTTTTTGACAATAAAAATAACTTAAATTGCATTTCTGTATCAGAAAAATTATAGTTGTGCAACCGCGACCACACTAAAAAAGCCCCGAAAATCGGGGCTATGGTTTGTTTTTCGATTTAATACGCAATACTACTTTCTGATGAATATAGCTATCTGAATAGATTTGTTTAACAACAAAATCCGCTAAATCACCACACTTAATTTTAGTTTCTACAATCCTTTTTTACCTTCAAGCCAATAACCATGCAGATATACTTTCCCGTTGGTTTTGTATTTTATGACCTTTCTGAAAGTTTGATCCGATTTTACATTTCCTGTCAAAACAAAATTTGCATCCTGCCAATCAGGTGTTTTGATAACAGGCAAATCGCTTATCCATTCTTCATTTCTGAAAGAACCGTTTTAAGAAATACAAGATAGGTTTCTAATCCCAACAACTCGGGAACGTTTTTATTTTCCTCGTCTAATTCAAAAATGAATTGGAATTTATGATTGTTCTTTTTCAAAACATGAAGAAACGAACGGGCAAGTCCTAACGATGTTTCATCTCAAAAAATTATAAACTTTTCTCCTGACTTGTCGTAATAATTGTATGCTCTTGGTGTATTCAGCTTGATGTTATCGCCCACTTTCAAAC
>JASGGE010000017.1:0-35700 GCA_047605205.1 Siphonobacter sp. | reverse complement strand
ATTTACAATGGGCTTAAATCAGTTGGACGAATTATTATTAATCTTAAAAAAATAAAATAATGAAAAAGAACAAAATCATTTTTTGGATAGCGACTATAATCATCGCATTGATGGAAGGAGTAATGCCAATAAGTACTTGGATATTTGCTCCCGAGTATATGACCTTTGGCACAAAAGCATTGGGTTATCCCGACTATTTTGCATACTCACTTGTGATTGCAAAAGTTCTCGGAGTGATAGCAATTACCTCCCCGAAAACACCTGAAAAGGTAAAAGAATGGGCTTATGCAGGACTTTCATTTACGCTGATTTTTGCGTTTTTGAGCCACGCATTTGTGGACAGAAACATCGGCTATATACTGATGCCGTTAGCTTTTTTGGGCATTTTGGCGGTATCTTATTTTTATAATCAAAAACTGAACAATAATTAGCCACGAAGACACAAAGAAAAAAACTTAGTGTCTTCGTGCCTTTGTGGCAAAACTAAAAAACAATAAAATATGAACAGCAATTTAAAATTTGACTTCACAGTCAACAAAGAAAACAACACGATTGTAATCAACCGTGAATTTGCCGCCAATCTCGAATTGGTTTGGCAGGCGTGGACAACCGCCGAACTTTTAGACCAATGGTGGGGACCGGGACCATGCCGTGCAAAAACCAAAACTTTGGATTTTCGCGAGGGCGGACATTGGTTGTATTGTATGATTGTTCCTGCATCGGCTGCCGACGGCGAAACAGAGCAATTCCATTGGGGAAAATGGGAGTATGAAAAAATTGTGCTGCACAAAAACTTTTCGGGAACAGATGTTTTTTGTGATGAAAACGGCAATGCAAACCCCGAACTTCCAACAGGAAAATTTGAAAATCAGTTCAACGAAACTGACGGAAAGACGACTGTTACGATGATTTCTACACACCAAAGTTTTGAAGACATTGAAACGCTGATTGCAATGGGCTTCAAAGAAGGTATTACCGTGTGTTTTAACCAACTTGATGAACTATTAAAACACGGCTAAAAACTTTTGTGTTAAATTTACAAACAATTAAAAAATAAAAAAATGGCACACGTATCCATCTATTTGAATTTTAACGGAAATGCAGAAGAAGCATTTAACCATTACAAAACAGTTTTTGGAACTGAATTTTCAGTACCAATTATGAGAATGAAAGACATTCCTGCACAACCCGGAATGCCAAAACTTTCAGACGCAGACAAAAACAAAGTAATGCACGTTGCATTGCCTATTTTGGGTGGAACAGAAATTATGGCGACAGATATGCTTGAAAGTTTAGGGCATCAGTTGAAGGAAGGCAATAATGTAACTATTAGTTTAAACCCTGACACCAAAGCCGAAGCAGACCGACTTTACAAAGAACTTTCAATAGGTTCTACGGAAGCAGTTGCACCACACGATGAATTTTGGGGTTATTGGGGAACTTGCAAAGACAGATTTGGCGTTCGTTGGATGTTCAATGTTTCAAACCAACAATAGTGTTTTAACCAACTTGATGAACTATTAAAACCCCAAAAATGAACAAATTATTTTTTCTTGCAGCAGCCGTTATTGGTTTGGCGACTTCTTGTTCCAACCCCAATAACGCAAACAACCAAACTGCAAACAATACCGATAAAAACAAAAATACGATGACACAAAAAATCACGCCATCGCTTTGGGTGGACAAAGATGCAAAAGCAGTAGTGGATTATTATCTTTCCATTTTCAAAGACGGCAAAATGAAAGAATACCACCAATACCAAAATCCGCCCGAAGCCAAAGAACAAGGCGGTCAGGACAGTTTTGAAACCGCCGTTATGGAAATTGGCGGCATAGAATTTAGCATTTTGGCAGCCGGTCCTTACTTTAAATTTAATGAAGCCGTTTCGTTTGTCATCAACTGCAAAGACCAAGATGAAGTAGATTATTATTGGAACGCCCTTACCGTAAACGGCGGACAGGAAAGTTCTTGCGGCTGGTGTAAAGACAAATACGGCTTGTCGTGGCAGGTGGTTCCGGTAGAATATTATGATCTCATCAACAGCGATGACCCAAAAGTGAGAGAAAAAGCAATGCGAAATACAATGAAACAGAAGAAGTTGATACTTTCGGAGTTGAAATAAACGTATTGCAATGAAACAAATTTTCATCAATCTACCTGTAAATAACGTAGAATCATCAATGGATTTCTACACGCAGTTGGGTTTTACGGTTAATCCTTTATTTACATTTGACAACCAAAAATGTATGGTTTGGAGCGACCATATTTATGTGATGTTACAGACACTTGAAATGTTCAAATCAGGATCTACAAAAAATATTGCCGACCCAAAACAAAATACAGTTGCCACCTTTACGCTTCTCGTAGAAAGTCTTGAAAAAGTAAATGAAATGATGGACAACGCATTAAAAGCAGGAGCAGTAGAACCAACACAGATGATTGATGAGGGATTTATGCAAATCAGAAATATAGAAGATTTAGACGGACATCATTGGGCAATCGTATGTATTGACATTGATAAATTTAAGAAAATGACTGGGAAATAAAATTTTATAAGGCACAAAAGTTTTTTACATTCAGCTACTTTTAGAATTTAAAACAACAATCAGTTAGTATGAAATTTCAATTCAACACGTTGGTTGCGACACTATTTTTTTGTATTCCTTTTCTTTGCGGTGCACAGGAAACGGATACGACTAACAACCGTATTTATTCAATAAAAGTAGATACACTGAATCGCACATACATTGTACATTTGCCCAAAAATTATAACCGTGAAAAGGCATATCCGTTGGTGCTTGTATTTCACGGAGGCGGAAGCAATGCCAAACAGTGGATGCCGTATTGCGGTATGAATGAAACTGCCGATAAAAATGATTTTATCGTTGTGTATCCAAACGGAACCGGCAAAACTATTGAAGGTTACGGCGACATATTTGGCTGGAACGGAGGAACTCATATTCCCGGCGGCATTAATTCTTCGGTTGCGAAAGTAAACGATGTCGGTTTTATAAATACCCTTCTTGACACCTTGGAAAAACAATATACCATTGATACCAACCGCATTTATGCAGCGGGAATGTCTATGGGAGCGATGATGGTTTTTCGCCTTGCATCGGAACTTTCCAATCGTATTGCAGCGATAGCACCTATTTCGGGACCGATGGCTACGGAATCTTGTACTCCGCAAAGACCTGTTTCAATCATTTATTTTCACGGAACCGAAGACCCTGCCGTTCCTTTTAACGGTGGCAAAGGAAAAATTGACCAGACCGGAACTGTTTATTATTCTGTTGATTATTCCCTCGCTTGTTGGTTAAAAGCAAACGGCTGCATTGCAAACGTAGCGGTAAAACAGTTGAAAGATAAGGCGAATGATGGCACATTTGTTACACGCAAAACCTATCATTGCAAAAATAATTCGGAGGTTGTTTTCTATGAAATTAAGGGTGGCGGTCATACTTGGCCCGGAAGAGATTTCGGACCTGAACTGAAAATTCTCGGAACGTCAACAAAAAACATTTACGCCAACGATATTATATGGGATTTTTTTAAAAAACATCCAAAGAAATAAATAATGGTTGATATTAAAAAGAAATTTTGGAATAGTATTTATTGACATTGATAATTTTAAGAAATTGACAGTTGAAAACAATAAACTATTAATATCGGTTGGTGGTAAATACGATAATATATAAACGAAATAACAAAATCACGTGCTGGTAACGATTTGGTGTTATGGCGGATGCCTCGCATAATTTGAGCTTTGCTCTTCTATTAAACTTTTGTGCTAAATTGATTACTATAAACAATAATAAAGTAAGCTATGACCAAAAAAGAAATAGCACAAGATTTTTTGAAACTTGCTTCCAAAGGACAATCACGGAAAGCGTTTGAACTTTATGTTTCGGACGATTTTAAACATCACAACGTTTGGTTCAAAGGCGACGGAGAAACTCTGATGATTGCAATGGAAGAAAATGCGAAGAAAACACCCGACAAAGTTTTTGAAATTCAAAGGGCGTTGGAAGACGGCGATTTGGTTGCGGTTCATTCGCACATTAGACCAACTCCGAACGATTTGGGTGTGGCTGTAATGCACATTTTCAAATTTGACAACGACAAGATTGTTGAACTTTGGGATTTCGGACAAGCCGTTCCCGAAAATATGATTAACGAAAACGGAATGTTTTAGTATTGAATTTCGTGCAACAAATTGCCGAAATTTTATGACATTGTGGACAACAAAACAAAAAATAAAAAAAATATGAGAAAGATAATTTCATTTATGCACATATCGCTTGACGGCTTTGTCGCAGGACTAAACGGAGAACTCAACTGGGCAAAGGCTGACGAAGAAATTTTTAATTATGTCGGAAACCGTATAAGCGAAACCGAAACTGCATTGTACGGACGGAAAACGTATGAGATGATGCAAAGTTATTGGCTGACAGCAGGAGACAGTCCGACCGCAACCCAACATACCATTGAACATTCAAAATGGTATAAAAACGCTCACAAAGTTGTTTTGTCAAAAACACTAAATGAAGCGGAATTGAATAACACAACAATCATTAATGATAATCTTGTAGACAAAATAAATGCACTAAAACAGCAGGACGGAAAAGAAATTTTGATTTTTGGTAGTCCGACAGCAACACATTCACTGATGCAACAGAATTTAATTGACGGCTATTGGCTGTTTGTTAATCCAATTATTCTTGGACAAGGTATTCCATTGTTTGTAGACATAAAAGATAAAACATCACTAAATTTATTAAATACACGACAATTTAGCAACGGCGTAACAGAGTTGAATTATATAGTGGACAAACAATAACAACAAACCGATAACAAGGGTTTTTCGAAAATATGATAAACGAAAACGGAATGTTTTAAAACAATGAGAGAAAACGACAAACATAACGAACGAATTGCAAAAATGACCTTTGCGTCTGTCTATCCGCATTATGTAACCAAAGTGCAGACCAAAGGCAGAACGCTGGAAGAATTGCACCAAGTTATTGAGTGGCTGACAGGTTTTGACGAGAAAACGCTGCAACAACTCATTGACGAAAAAGTTACGTTTGAAACGTTTTTTGAAAGAGCCACATTAAACCCGAACACACCACTGATAACAGGCACAATCTGCGGTTACAGAATAGAAGACATTGAAAATCCTTTGACCAAAAAAGCACGATATTTGGACAAACTGATTGACGAATTGGCAAAAGGCAAAAAAATGAAAAAAATTTTACGACACTAAACCAATTATAATGGAACGCACAACCCACAGAAAATATGAGAAAAATAATTGCAGCATTAAATATGACCGTTGACGGTATTTGCGACCATACGGCTGGTATTGCTGATGAAGAATTGCATCAACATTACGCCACGTTATTAGGGCAAGGCGATGCTATTCTGTACGGCAGAAAAACGTATCAGCTTATGGAATTTTGGCGGACAATTTTAGAAACGCCGTCAGAAGAAAAATCAATGAACGATTTTGCATTGACTATTGATAAAATCCCGAAAATTGTTTTTTCATCCACACTTAACAGTACAGATTGGGCAAGTGCAACCATAACCAATCGTGATTTAAAAACAACTGTTTCAGAACTCAAACAAAAGTCCGGCAAAGATATATTCGTTGGCAGCCGCAGTTTGATTATACAGCTTATGAAACTCAATCTGATTGATGAATTTCAGCTTTGCATACATCCAATGGTGGCAGGAAGCGGTTTGGCATTATTTGAAGATATAAACGACAGGATTTTTTTTAAACTTGCCAGGACGAAAATCTTTAATTGCGGGGCAATAATCCTATACTACGAACTGACAAAAAACTAAAATGAAAGAATTTGTATTACTGTTCCGTATGGACATCACAAACGATGAAGCACAACCCACCAAAAAACAAATGGAAACTTATATGCAACAATGGATGCGTTGGATTAACCAAATTGCAGAAAACAACCAACTTGCAGACGGCGGAAATCATTTCTCACGGCAAGGACGGGTGCTAAAACCAAACAACGAAGTGGCTGAAACGCCATATATTGCCGACAATAATTCCATTGCAGGTTATATTATTGTTTTGGCAAAAAATCTTGACGAAGCAACAAAGATTGCGAAGAAATGCCCAATCTTAAACGGACAAAACACAAGCGTTGAAATACGGGAAACAGCAATAGCGGGAGAATAAATAGTGAACCGCTAACACGTATTTTGCGTCATGGCAGCTGACGTATATAATTTAACATTAGTGCACTATTAAACTTTTGTGCTAAATTTACAGACACAAACGCTAAGCCGCTGAACGTTATATTAACTAACGATGTTAACACAAGCCGATTTTAGAAAGTCCAAACTTGCTACTATTTTTTAAGAACAGGCAATGGTTCACTGAAAGCCAGGATTGATAGAGCATATTAGTAAAATCCGTATCTTCGTAGCCGATTTTCGATGGCCGATTGTTTATCTTTTCATGCCATTTATTACTAGAAATAAAGCTCCTTTTCTCCTTATGGAACCTTCTGCACCCAATCCAATGAAACGGTTTTTCGCAGCTTTTTTTACCATTCTCGGTACCGCCATTGTTTTATTTGCCTGTGTTGCTTTTCTTAACGACGGCAAGCCTACACTAGGATGGAAAGTTTCTCAGTGGGAAACACTCGTGCCTTTTCTGGTTGGCCTGGTTTTCCTGATTACGGGCGTAAGCATGGTAAGTAGAAGTTGAACCATAGAATTCTGGATAGTTTACCGAACCCCGTTTTAGGTGTCAGAAGTGATAAAACGTTGTCTTTTGCCTAATCTTTTCCAGGGTACTATTGGAATTATGCAATGCAAAAAGCCTTACTTTTGCGATCCTTATTCAATTAATTCGATTTTTTGTTGACCAATATGAAACTGCATCCCGTCGACATAGTTGAGAATATTTCAGGCGAAGATTTTCGTGAGAAATACCTGAAACCCCGCCGTCCGGTTATCCTTCGTGGAATTGCTGATAAATGGCCCGCTTTTGATAAATGGCGTTTGGATTACTTTAAAAAGCTGGCTGGAGATATCGAAGTACCGCTGTATGACAACTCCAAACCTACGCCGACGTCTAGGCTGAACCAGCCAGACAAGGTCATGAAATTCAGTGAATACCTGGATTTGATTGCGGCAGGGCCCGTTGACTTGCGGATTTTTCTCTTTAATATCTTCGACCACATTCCTAACCTGTGCGATGATTTTACCTTCCCTGAACATCTAATGAAAGGCTTCCTCAAGAAGTATCCCATGATGTTTTTCGGCGGGGCCGGTTCAATCGTATATCTGCATTATGATATGGATTTGTCGAATGTGTTCCTGACGCAATTCCACGGTAAAAAGCGGGTTATCCTGTTCGATCAGAAATACTCGCAGCACCTATACCGCATGCCTTACGGGATTTTAAGCTATGTAGATCCTGAAAACCCTGATTACGAGAAACACCCCGCTATGAAGTATCTGGAAGGATATGATTGCGTAATGGAACACGGCGATATGCTGTATATTCCTTCGGGCGTTTGGCATTATATGAATTACCTGGAAGGGGGGTATGCTCTGGCTGTCCGTGCTTTTGATCCTTCTATTGCTACGCGTGCTCATGGAATTTTCAACATTACAGGTATGCGTCTGTTTGACGATACGATGAAGAAAAACTTCGGCAAACGCTGGTGGGATTATAAAAATAAACGGGCAGAAGAACTGGCTAATGCCGTTGTTATTGCTAATGGTGGTAAAGGTCGCGTGTTGGAACCTGCCTAAACGTATTTTTCATTTTCCCTTTTTTGCTAAGGGCTCTTTCCGGGAGGAAAGAGCCTTTTTATTTTATGAACTATTCATAATAGCATTTAACCTGTTTGGTAGCGAATTAACCATTTTTATAGTGTTATAAATAGTTATTTGTTTGTTATAATATTCAAAAAAATTTCTGCAAAGAGACGACCTCCTTTCACCTTGAACGATCACCACGTCCTAATGAAAAGAGAGACATTCCCCGATCTATCTGCGTAATTACAGTTAACCGCAAACATAAGCGGGTAAAGAACAACTATCTTACTCAATAATAAACATCTTAACCGAAGCCACCTTCCTAAGTTCACTTGGGGTAAACCCGAAATGGTTAATAAGTATTTCGTAAGACATATCTTCAGCCCTTTTATAAAGAATTTGATCGTTCTGAGTACTGAAGCCTGAATTTACTTCTCCTTCCAAACCAGTCCAAACGTGAGTTGCCAAGCTACCCAATTCTACGTGTTTAAATTTCAGCCCTTTTCTATTGAGTTCATGAAACCATTGTGTTGCTATATCTAAGTGCATTTGACCAAACATAACACCCTTAGACTTAGGATAATGATGAGCAGACGTTTGCTTAAGATCAATTAAGGCCGACCATTCATTTAAGCGGCATTCAGGTAATGGCCAAGGATCATTATTCATGTCCTGATATACATGATATACGCTTTTCCGGGGGGGATTATAGGTTTGATTCAATTCATTAAACTCATCAATAGACGGCCTGAAATGTTCATAACGTTCTGGAGTGCATCGCTTAGCGTAAAAAGCGGAACAATTCCAGCACATACCGATGGGGCCAACTCCAGCATAGGATTTTTCTTTAATATGAGTTAGGTACTCTCCCAAAATATCACCATGAAAAAGCATATCATTATGCATTACAAATAAGTAAGGTGATTTACTTTTTTCGAATGCATACTGATAACGTATTGAAAATCGGTAAGGTTTATACCATAATAAAGATCTTCTGGCTTGCCTTAGACCAAAATAAAAACGAGGATTATAATGAATAATCTTACCCTTAAAATGATTCGTAATGAAGATAAAATCTGATGGATAAGGCTGTTTCTTCTCTTCAATTAAATAGATTTTATTAATCCATGTTCCTGAATGCTTTAAAAGTGAACTAATAGCTACAGCGGTCATTAAAGGCTTGCCGTAAGCATTTACAACAATATCAATAAGTGGTTTAGATGGCATTGGTTAATAAGTAAAAACTAGTTAATTAATTTTAGATTTACATTTAATATAGAATTCAATAATGACGGTAAATAGCAGTATAATAAGTATATATAAGCCTGGTTAAAGACTATTTAATAATTTATTATCAAATAGACCAGTAGAGGGTAAGTGCTAGTACTTTATAAAAGTAAGGCCACTACTTTGGCTTGGTTGTGTATAAAAAATCGATACGTAATAATAATTTTTATATTTACAGATATATGCTTATTGCCATTCTTATCAATGTAATAATGCCCACTTTTAGGGCCGATTTGAATGGTACGAGACAGAGTATAATATCATGAACCAGTTAGCAGTATTCGTTTGATCTGGATAAGGCTTAATAGTGTAGCGATTAGCTAAATTCTCAATTTTAAATACAACACCTCTACGTTTTTTCGGGAGTGTTTTTTACGTAGAATGGCGAGCCTCCCGGAATAACCAAAGCAGGATTGCAGACAGAGGGCGACAAAAAGGCGAGTGTGATTTTCATAGTGACACAGAATAGATGATATGACTATGTATCTCATCTATCGGGTGAAGGTTAACAGGGAAAGCAGATGGCTCAATTGGAGCCATCACATTGTCGACTCGAAAGCCATCATTTTCGACATGATGATTGAGCTTGCCGGGCAGGAATATCAGACTATCGTTCACTTCAGCGTGGCTAAAGAAGACGAAATACTGTTCAGAATTTTTAACTTTATTTATCCAAAATCCTGTATCGGTTTTTCAGGACTAGACACTAGGTTAATTTCTTAAAATAGAAATACCCACACTGCAACTAAGGCATTTTCTGGGTTCGCAATACCGCTGCTTCCATTCTAATAGCCCTTGAGAATCAGCAGCATTCTGGCTGCGTAACCCGTACTTCTTCCAGGTAGTGATGATATGATTTTGCTCGGCCGGAAGTTGTTCCAATAGCCAAATGGCCCGATCCGTATGTTCACTATCGCCCTTATACTGAGCATAATAAGCTAATAAGGGTACAATGGTATTAATGATGAGTCTATCAATTGTTTCCTGACCTAACTGAGTTACACCTGTTTTAGTGATTTTACCAAACGTATAATGATTCTGCCAGTAATCAGAAAGACTGACCGTTAAGTTTGATCGTAGCGTATTCAGATCAGTTGGTTCTATCATGGTTGAGAAGAGATGGTTATGCCTGTGCAGAACCTGAGCGAGCTGAGCAATTCGGACGGTAGGAAAACTGGCGGGCCGTAACCGTAAAAACTTCCAGGAGGCTCTGGGTAAGGGTGTAATCTGGTATTTGTTAAGTAAGTAGTTCGCCTCTTTCAGCAGGGCTATCCCGTATGAATCTTGCGGTTGTTCAGGAATAAGACCAGCAGCACCCAATAAAAGAGCCTCCAGTTGGAAAATATGGTTTCGATGTTTTCGTAGCGTACGAAAAGGAACAAGCCGGGCTAGCCATTCCATGGGTTCAGAATTAATTGGGGAGCCCATCGCCCGGGATAATAGTTGCCAGGTGGTTTCTTCCCAGTCCCATTGACTGGCCGCCAGGATAAGCCCCACCTTTTCAGCTTTGTGTTCTAATCGCTGGATCAAGGCTCGGTCTAACATGGAATGCCTGGTTAATTCAGATACCTTGCCAAAGGCTTCACCACAGGCTAATTCTTCCTGATTTTCAAGTAATAAGGTATACCGTTCCAGCCACGCAGAATCCGTACGGGATTGCAGGGACAAGGTAGGAAGCTCCGTTCCGTCTTTACGAAGAATACGCTCATCGTCAGTCCAGACTACGTGTAAAATGACATTCTCATAAGCAGAATCCTGTTCATGATGGTGCCGGAACCAGTCAGATGAACGAATGTGTACTTCTACTGCTCCAGCCCATTCCAGGTTGTTGAGACGAATACGAGCATTTTGAAAATCTGCTCCGGCATGCTGATGGGGCTTACCAGGGCTAATGATTTGTAAAACTTGCTGATCATGTGTTACTAAATCCGTTTGCCGGTACTGCTGAAACTGCCAGATATAATGCAAAAACGCTTCATTCATGAAGGAAAATACTTAGTAATTTGGCTCGGCAATTAAGTATTTAATTAACAGAGAACCAAACCGTTAGATCAGTCTGTCCAACCCGGATTACTAAGAAAATTTAGGTCAAGTTGAAGAGCAATTCCTGTAAGCGTAGTATCTTGCACAACTTAGACTAATTAAAAATAATTTCATCAGTCTGATTGCCTTACTGATGAGGTGTTTTACCGTAGTTATCTGGCAAATGACGGCAAAAAAAATTATCGGGAAAGTTCACTTATATCTGGGGCTGGCATCAGGTATAGTGGTATTTGTGGTAGCGATTACGGGTTGTATTTTAGCCTTTCAACGCGAAATAGAAGACAGTACACAAGCGTATCGTTATGTAACACCTGGTGGTAAACCCCTGGCACCTTCAGTGCTTAAAGCGAAGGCCGAAGCCGTGATAAATGGTAAGAAAGCCAATGGTGTGCTATACAACATGGCTAATCGAAGTGCGGAAGTTGGCTTTTATAACCCTGACCCTGAATATTACTACGTCGTATACATGAACCCGTATACCGGTGCTGTTCAGAAAATATGGGACGAAGACACCGATTTCTTCCACTGGATTTTACATGGGCACTACTATCTCTGGTTACCCGAAAAGGTAGGCCAGCCTATTGTTGCTACGGCCACTTTAGTATTTATGTTTCTGTTAATCAGTGGTTTAGTGCTCTGGTGGCCCAAAAATAAAAATGCCAGTAAACAACGTTTCAGTATTAAATGGAATGCTGCCTGGCGACGTAAAAATTATGATCTGCATAATGTGCTGGGTTTTTACACCATGATCTTCGGCTTGTTATTTGCCGTTACTGGTTTGGTGTGGGGTTTTCAGTGGTTCTCTCAATCGCTGTACACAGCCACCGGGGGGAAAGGTTCAGATGCTTACGTAATTCCACCGTCTGATACAACAACATATTTACCTCAGAACGCCAGCATTGCCGATCAGGTTTGGGTGAAATTGAATCAGCAATATCCCAATCATCAGGGAATATATCTTTCTATTCCGTTAGATAAAGTATCCTCTATTTTTTCGTACGTTAATTTTCGGGCTGGAACGTATTACAAAGTTGATTATCATTATTTTGACCAGTATACAGGTAAAGAGGTGCCTGCCGAAGGACCTTATACCGGTAGTTATGCGGATGCTAATTTTGCCAAGAAACTTCGCCGGATGAATTATGACATTCACGTAGGGGCGATCTGGGGTTTACCCGGAAAAATAATCGCATGTATAGCCAGTTTAATTATAGCCAGTTTGCCCGTAACGGGGGTAGTTATCTGGTGGGGGCGGCGTAAAAAACCTCAGAAAGAGAGCCGTAGAAAACCTCGAAAGGTGCTTGCACAGTAAAGAAAAAGCTTCACCTCATCATAGGTGAAGCTTTTTCTTTAATAAAAAATTTAGCGGTCCGGAGTAGTTGAAAACTGCCTTAATGACATATTGTCATAAGATAAGATGTAAGTCCGGAATAAATTATGGAGATAGAATTTTCCTGAGATAAAAAATAATTAAATTGCTTTACGGGTGTCAAATGGCAATGGGGGTCTTGTTTACATTAACTACTTCCAGCCTTTTATTGTCTTAATTTTGAAGGAATTATAGAATATACCGCCTATTTAAGAAAATGACCAAATCAGATCAAAGCATTTGGAAATCTTTCAGAAATGGAGATGAGAACGCCTATGAGCTTATTTATCGGGAGCATTTTCGGGGCTTATTTCGGTACGCTCGCAAATTCACGAACGATAGCAATCTGATTAAAGATTGTATTCAGGATTTATTCCTAACCTTGGGTCGCAGTCGCAATACTCTTGGCGAAACGGACTCGATTCGTTTCTACCTCCTCAAATCACTACGGCGATTATTAACACAGCGAATCCAGCAAGAAAACCTACGATTGGATGAGGAGCCTAATGACCTTGCCTTTGAGTGGATCTTACCTATTGAACATCATATTCTGGAAGAAGAAACAAGCCTTGAGAAAAACCTGCGTCTGAAACAGGCAATGGGGGTGCTTACGAAACGCCAGCGGGAAGCCATTTATCTAAAGTTTTATAATGACCTTGATCATGATCAGATAGCTGTTCTGATGGGAATTTCTTACCAATCTGTTTCGAATCTTTTATACCAATCGCTTCGTATTCTCGAAACACAGCTTACTTTTTTCATAGTGTTGATTTATTGGATTTTTAAATGATTTACTCAGTAAAATTCAATAAATAGCTGCATTTTATTGAATTATTCGAATTTTTAATTGTCTTGTATCTTAGATGAATAAAAAAAAATATTACTTTTTTCAAGTATAAAATTTCACGATCTCCTTTTCTATATCCAGATCACTCAACATGGGTATGGAACACCTTGACAATTTTGTTTTAAATGATTCTTTCCGTCGCTGGGCTTTATATGGTGAGGATGAACTCTTTTGGCAGGGATTTCTTTTAAAGCATCCAGATTCCGTTGATGCGATTGAGGCCG
This sequence comes from Siphonobacter sp., assembly GCA_047605205.1. GTDB lineage: Bacteria > Bacteroidota > Bacteroidia > Cytophagales > Spirosomataceae > Siphonobacter. The sequence goes on along the minus strand of JASGGE010000017.1, from coordinate 22,127 downwards.
CCCGAACGATCGTACAACAGCTTGCTCTAGAAGAAACCGATGAAGAAGAGGTAAGTGCTTACGAAGAAGAAGTCTGGAATCAGATTCAGTATCATCATACTGCCGCTAAGCCTCGGATACTTCGATTAAGATGGGCAGCAGTAGCTGCTTCTTTGGCCTTGCTGGTAGCGGCAGTAGGTATTTTTTATTGGAAGAACCGACCGGTCCGGTATCAAACTGACTACGGTGAGTTTGCGAAGATAACCTTACCTGATGGGTCAAAGGTAACCCTGAGTGCAAACTCTGAATTAGAGTACGAATCAGTTTGGGATGATCAAGATTCGCGGGTTGTTCGGTTGAATGGGGAAGCGTATTTCTCAGTCGTACATACCAGAGATAATCAAAAATTTAGAGTAAAAACGCCTGATGACGTACAAGTGGAAGTATTAGGAACGGAGTTTACGGTAGACTCCCGTCGCGAAAAAACAAGGGTCGTACTTGCCTCTGGCAAGATTAGACTAACCCACCATCAGGACAATATACTTATGAAACCAGGGGAGCTGGTTGAAATTAGTTCTTCACAGAAAAAACTGATTCCTAAACAAGTACGGGCAGAAGTGTATTTCTCCTGGAAAGAAGCCCGGCTCGTCTTTTATAAAACGACGCTCGCCGAAATTCTCGAGAAGTTGGAAGAACGCAACGGCCTGCAAATAGAGGTAACTAATAAGGCCTTATTACAACAGGAAATCACCGGAACGATTCCTAATGCCAATCTGGACAAAGTTCTTGAAAGTCTTTCCAGCCTATTCGATCTGAAAATTACCAAACGTGGTAACGTTTTGATCATCAGTGAAATATAGTATTCAAAAAACATTTCGTATGAAACAGATTTTATGCCTCCTGTTGCTTGTGTCGCTAAGTAGCTGGGCTGGCTCTACTCGTGCACAAGAGATTTTTTTGGCACGTCAAGGAAATTCAAGGTCTCATGTTGCTGCTGATCCTTCGCAGTTGAAAACGCTCCGTTCGGTATTAACTACTCTTGAAAAACGCTATAAAGTATCCTTTCTCTGCAAGAGTAATCTGGACCAGCGAATGGTGGCAGTGCCTTCTAAAACCTATACCAGTTTAGAAGAAGAATTACAGGCCTTACTAGAAAAGAACGGCTTGAAATATCAGAAAATCCGGCCTGATTTTTATACCATTAAAGAAGATAAAAAACGCCCTGCTAAGGAACAGTCTGTTACCACACCCATTGTATTTACGCTGGAGCCAGGCTTACACATGGCTCTGACCCAACAACCCTTGGATCGTACCATTACGGGTAAAGTAACCGCCGAAAATGGTGAAATAATACCCGGAGCAAGTATCCGTGTGAAGGGCACAAGCCGCGGTACGACTTCTGACGGTGAAGGTAATTTTCAATTAACCATTCCTGATGCCGGAACCCTGGTTATTTCTTCCATTGGTTATCTGGAAGAAGAGCTTCCGATCGATACTCGTACCAGTTATGCAATCGTGCTTAAATCTGATGTAAAAGCGTTAACGGAAGTAGTGGTTATTGGGTATGGTCAGCAATCTCGCAAAACCTTATCTACTGCGGTAGCAAAGGTTGATGGAAAAAACATTGGTACTCAGCCCGTAGGTACGCCCGGGGAGGCCCTGGCAGCACTGGCTTCCGGGGTACAGGTACAGTCAGATCGTGGGGGAACACCTGGTGCCGCACCTACTATCAAAATTCGGGGTGTAGGATCATTTGGTACTGGTAGTACGCCTTTATACGTAGTGGATGGGTACCCCTTGCAAGATGCCACTCAGTTTACGCTTATTAATCCAAACGATATTGAATCCATGGAAATCCTGAAAGATGCTGCTTCCGCTGCCATCTACGGTTCTCGGGCATCTAATGGAGTTGTAATTGTTACTACTAAGCGTGGGAAAGCTGGTAAAACGGTTTTTAATTTCTCGACCTACAGTGGAATTCAGACCTTAAGTAAAAAGGTAGATGTACTTGATCGGGATCAGTACATTGAACACGCAAAATACATTGCCCGAGTACGGTCGGCTTCGTATCCGTCGGTATTTGATACGGATCCAGAAAGCTTACCGAATACAGATTGGCAGGATGCGATTTATAATAATGCATTCATTACCAATTACCAGCTTTCTGCCTCTGGTGGATCTGAAAAAACACGATTTGCCATTTCGGGAGGATATTTCAAACAGAATGGTATTCTAAAAGGAACATCTTACGAACGCTACAACCTTCGTTTTAACCTGGATGCAGACCTAAGCCCGAAGTTACGCACAGGAGTAACCCTGGCTCCTTCCTATTCGAAGCAGTATCTGCAACAAACGGCCGGCCAGTTTAATAGCTCAAACTCCAGCGAAACAACAGGTAGCCGTAGTGTGCCAAGTGCGGTTATTTCAGCGATTGATATGCCACCAACCATCCCCGTATTTACTTCAACGGGCGATTATGGTCAGAGTGCGAATAGTATAACAAATGATAACGGAACTGCTTTTTATCAGAGCAACCTGTTTAACCCTGTAGCGGTATTGGACCTCTATAAAAACCGTTATAAGAACTATCGCTTATTCGGAACGGCCTATCTGGAATGGGAGCCAATTAAGGGTCTGAAACTGAAAACGAATATTGGTAGCACTCTCGGCATCACTGATCAGTATTCTTATATACCTGCTACACTGGCAAATGAGCAGGCTCCTACGGCTAATTTATCGAATCCGGTATTGTCCAATATTTATGCTCGTGAAGGATTTACAGTAGGGGTTGACTGGGTTTGGGAAAATACAGTTACCTACAACAAGAGTTTTAATAACCATAATTTCTCATTCCTGGGCTTATACTCATTGCAGCGGTATCATGAGAAATCAACTGGTACGTATGGCCGTGCTAACTCATTCACCACAACAACCATTGAGAATCCATTGGCCTCTCCTGATCTTGTCGGAGAAGTTGCCTATGATCAAAACGCCTTCCTGTCATTTGCTGGTCGCTTAACGTATGATTTCAAGAGCAAGTACATTTTTTCTGCTGCCATTCGGGACGATGCTTCCTCCAAATTTGGGCCTAATAATCGCTTTGCTGTTTTCCCTTCTATTTCCGGTGCCTGGCGTATTACAGAAGAGCCTTTCATGGATCAGTTTAAGAACGTGTTGAGTGAATTGAAGCTCCGGGCTAGTTATGGCCAGACCGGAAATGCCAACATCGGTAACTTTAGCTGGAATAGCAGTATGGCCAGCAGTAATTACAGCTTTGGTGGGACTCGTACGTATGGCTATGTGCAAAGTGGTTTTTCTAACTACGACTTAACCTGGGAAAAAAATGACCAGACTGACATTGGCTTGGAAGCCGGATTCTTTAATGATAGGCTTACGATTGGGTTAGATTACTACAACCGGGTAACGCAGGGAATGCTTTACTCCAAAGACTTACCGGGTATTGTAGGGTATGCTACTACCATTCAGACAAACATTGGCCAGTTACGTAACCGTGGTCTGGAATTATCTGCTAAGGCTAACCTGAAGTTTGGTGAACTACGCTGGACCATTGATGGAAACATATCAGGTAACCGTAGTAAGGTACTGGATTTAGGCGGAGCAACTGCCTTAACAGCTACTGCTGCTATTAACGGTTGGAATAATGTGTATCAGGTAAAAGTGGGTGATCCATTGGGTGACATGCATGGTTTTGTAGTACAGGGGATTTTCAAAAATACGGATGATTTGACCAAATATGCTCAGTATACAACTGGTAATAGCGTTGGAGACTGGATCATTAAGGATCAGAATGGCGACGGGGTCATTAATGAAAGTGACCGTGTGAAACTTGGTAAAGGAGTTCCTGATTTTATCTATGGGATGACACACACTTTGCAATACAAGAACTTTGACCTGACCGTGATTTTGCAAGGTGTGCAGGGAGCTAACGTGCTTAATGGAAACTTGCGACACCTGTTTGCCAACATCAATTTCAATACAACTCCGTACTATTTCCGGAATATGTATGACCCGGCTGATCCTGACCGTGACGTGGATTTCCCCTCGGCTCTGGCTGGAGGTATTACCCCAGGTAATCAGCTCACCAACAAAATGGTATTTAATGCTTCTTTCCTGCGGGTACGTAACATCACTTTTGGCTATAACCTGCCGTCACCAATGCTGAAAGCAATTGGCCTACAGTCGGCCAGACTTTATCTGTCAGGTCAAAACCTCTTCACGTTTACGAGCTATAACTGGTATAATCCCGAAACCAACGCGTACGTAGATTCTGCTACGCGTCCGGGGGTAGATCAGGGCACTTACCCGGCAGCACGTACCTATACACTGGGAATTAACATCGGATTCTAAAAACGCTTATTTAACCAAGTACTGAAGAGCGGAAGCCTAAACATACTTTTTATGAAAATTAAATCAATCATAGCGGTTTTTATTCTCCTGCTGAGCAGCTGCGGAAAGAGCTTTGTGGAGCTCACCCCCGAAGGATCAATACCTGTAAGCTCATACTATCAAACAGAGTCAGATATCAAGGCGGCTTTAACAGGAGCTTATGGCTCACTCCGCACCATTTATAATAATTACTGGCAATTTTTTGAAGTTCCTTCTGACAACACCCAGACCTTTGGTGAATCAGAGGCTGGCTACGGCCCGATGGATAAACTGACGTACCAGGCAACTACTACCAATGTTTCAACAGGTTGGAGTAACGCCTACGCAACCATTGCCTATTGTAATGCTATTCTGGATAATATTGATAACGTAACCATGACTGACGCTGCTAAAGCTCAGTATGTAGGGGAAGCTAAATTCTTGCGAGCCCTTATGTACTTTGATCTGGTGCGGATGTTTGGTGGCGTACCGTTAGTACTCAAAAGCATCACTACCGAGGCAGAAGCTTATACCTATTTACGGTCAACAGATACGGAAGTCTATACGCAAATCGAAACAGACTTGACCGAAGCAGCTACTGGTTTACCTGATTCCTATACAAGTACTTCAGATATTGGCAGAGCTACTTCAGGGGCAGCCAAATCACTTTTAGGCCGAGTGTATATTCAGGAGAAAAAATGGTCATTGGCTGAAACCGTGTTGGCTGAAGTAATTGCTTCTGGCAACTACCAACTGCTAAGTGATGTTGCTAATGTATTTGCTTCGGGCAATGATAATAATGCTGAAATTGTATTTGCTGTTCAATACATCAGTGGGGGGTATGGCTTAGGAAATAGTTTCTCTTATAGTTTTGCTCCTCAAACCTCAGGAACGACAATTGTATCCATCACGGCTGCCAGTTCAAATATTGGTACTCAGGATTTATATGACTCTTTTGAAACCGGAGACGTCCGTAAGGATATGATTGGTGTATTCCAGAACGGCAGTAATGTCAATATTTATTATTGGACGAAAAAGTTTGTTGACGCAACGGTTACGGCAAGTAATGAAGGAGCAAATGACTGGCCCGTCATTCGATATGCGGATGTGTTATTAATGTATGCTGAAGCTTTGAATAATAACGGTAAAACGACAGAAGCGATTAATTACATTAATATGACCCGTACTCGTGCGGGATTAACCGCTCTGAGCGGATTATCTCAGGACGATACCCAGCTTGCCCTGGAAAAAGAGCGTCGGGCGGAACTCTGCTATGAAGGCTTCCGCTGGCCCGACCTGATTCGTTGGGGCAAAGCAATAAGCGTAATGACCGACTTTAAAGCCAATTATACGTATCTTGATGCCGCTATTCAGAACATGTATATAAATGAAAATGTGCTACTTCTGCCAATACCCTATCGAGAAATAACGCTGAACCCGAACTTGACTCAAAACCCGGGATATTAATTAATCATAGACTGCCACCTTGCTCGTCAGGGTGGCTTCTTTTCTTTACGTCTGTTTTTTATAGACTAGATTTTGTTTTTTCATATACGTATGCCTCTAAACTCATGAAACAACTGTTTGTATTCATCATCATTTTAGGTTCTTTCCTAAGCCAGGCTCAGGTTACGCCGCGAAATCTGCTTGGTAAAACGTATTCTCTTGATCAGGTGAAAGCTGCTTTATTATCGCGTGAAGCCTGGCAGCCGTACCCACGTACTCCCGAAGCCTGGCAGGCTGCTCTTACCGATAGTGTCCGTACTGCTCTGATTAATAGAGGGGAGGAAGCCTCAAAACATCCATTTATGAGTCTTTCAGCCACTACAACATTAGAATACGTCCGGGAAGCGAACCGGAGCCACTTCGAAGGAATATCCTATAATAAACGTCACTGGTTACTAGACATGGCCCTGGCTGAATCTATTGAGGGAAAAGGGAGGTTTACGGATGCCATTATGAATGGTATATGGTCTGTTTGTGAAGAAAGTTATTGGGGAGTAACGGCTCATCTCGGAACCCAAAAGGCAGGTAGTGGCCTTCCCGACGTAGAGGAACGCACGGTTGATCTGTTTGCCGCAGAAACGGCGGCTGTGCTGGCTATTGTTGATTACCTAACGGCTGAGAAACTGGACAAAATCTCGCCATTGATCCGGAAGCGTATTTATTACGAAACCAATCTTCGCATTTTCGAGCCCATACAGGTTCCTAATCGGTATGCCTATCTGAGTAAGACGAGCAAGGTTAACAACTGGAATCCCTGGATTATGTCCAATTGGTTAACAGCTACTTTATTTCTGGAACGTGATCCTCAGCGTCGGGCAGAGATGGTATATGCCGCCATGAATGGTCTTGATTTATATATCAACGGCTTGGGAGAAGATGGTGCTACCGACGAAGGCCCCATGTATTGGTTTGCTGCCGGTGGCTGCGTGTTTGATGCCCTGGAAACCTTACAAAGTGCTTCCAGCGGTATGATCGATATTTTCAGCCAGCCTATCATTCGGAATATGGCTTCCTATGTGTACAAGATGCACATTGCCAATGAATATTTTGTTGATTTTGCCGATGCCGAGCCCGCCAGTAAACCAGACGGGTTAATGTTGTATCGGTATGGGCAAAAGATTAAGGATGATACCCTGAAGCAATTTGGGGCCTGGGCCTTCCGGAAATATGGCCTCGGCCGAGCGATTAATAGCTTTCAGCGGCAACGCCAGGTTTGGGATTTTCTGACAGTCAAGGAAATAAAGTCGGCTCCTCCGGCCTCATTTACGGAAGTTACGGATGTATGGTTCCCGGACGTTCAGGTCATGACGGCCCGCTCGCCCAAAGGCTTATATGTGGCTACTCATGGAGGTCATAATGCTGAAAGTCATAATCATAATGATGTCGGTGATTTTATTCTCTATGCGAACGGCCAGCCCGTAGTTATTGATGCCGGGCGTGGAACCTATACCGCCAATACCTTTTCCAGTCGACGATATCAACTCTGGTTTACGCAGTCATTCTATCATAACTTACCTATCATTAATGGCCTGGGCCAACGGAACGGGCAGAATTATGGGGCCCAAAACGTGCATTATCAGAAATCTCCGCAGGAAGCTTCTTTAAAAATGGATATTGCCAAAGCTTATGACGAAAAAGCAGGGGTGCAAAGCTGGAATCGGCTGGTGAAACTGAATCGTAAAAAAGAAACCGTAGAAATAACGGAAGACTATAGCTTAACTCAGCAACCGACTAGCCTGCAACAAGTGTTCCTGACCATTGATCAGGTAGATACTACCACGCCCGGAAAGCTGACTTTTAAAGGAAACGGCCATGCTAATATTAGGCTGACTTATGATGCCAAACGCTGGAAAGTGAGTCAGGAAGAAGTCCCATTAACAACTATCGACGATCAGGCATTTAAAACAAATTGGGGTGGAAAACCAATCCAGCGAATCATATTCCAACAAACAAAACCTGAAGCAAAAGGCAAAAATAGTTTTGTGTTTTCGTGGTGATTATCAGATACTTTCCATTGTTAAAACGCTATGATTAATCGTTTTGTTCTTTGTGTTTTCTTAGTAGGCATTACCCTCAGTTTTACGCAGGAAGCGGGGCCATCGGATGCTCTTTTCAAAAATCCTTCTTCGCGATACGGCATTCGTTGCTGGTGGTGGTGGCTGAACGGAAACGTAACAAAAGAAGCCATTACGCACGATCTGGAAGAAATGAAGGCTAAAGGCTTTAGTGGAGCCTGTATTGTGGATGCCGGAGGGCAAAACCAGCGAGAAAATGGTGATGTGCCAGAAGGCCCCATGTTTGGAACACCCGCCTGGCGGGAATTATACCGGCATGCTGTGCAGGAAGCTGCTCGTTTGGGATTAACACTGAGCATGGGAATTCAAAGTGGCTGGAATTTGGGTGGCCCCGATATCACCCCCGAAGAAGCTACCAAACACATTACCTGGGCGGATACAACTGTAAAAGGACCTACTCATATTCGCCTGGAGCTGCCAATACCCAAAATTAAGGATGGCTATTATCGGGAAATAGCGGTGATCGCTTACCCGAAAAAAGATCATCCAAAACGAAAACCCATTCGGGATTTCAAGCATAAAAATGCTTCTGAAGAAGCCGGTTGGGCGAATATTCCGGATACTCGCCCTTTGCTGACAGATGAGCCCAGTACGCCTGGCGAGGAAGATGCCACTACCAAATCACAGATCAATCTAACTAACCAGACCCAAAATGGTGTCGTAGAATGGGATGTCCCTGCGGGAGAATGGTCGGTTTTAAGACTGGGGTATACGCCTTCTGACGCTCACGTGTCGACTTCGAGTGGAAAATGGCAAGGGCGTGTACTAGATCACATGAGCGAAAAGTATTTTAATCGTTACTGGGATACTAACGTGGAGCCACTTTTGAAGGAAATTGGGCCCTTGGCAGGAAAAACGCTGAAATATTTACAGACCGATAGCTGGGAATTAGGTGGAATCAACTGGACGGATGATTTCGCCGAACAATTTAAAAAATACCGGGGCTATGACATAACCCCTTATCTTCCGATTCTGGCTGGAAAAATTGTCGATAACCGGGAAGTAACCACTCGCTTTCTGGCCGATTTCCGTAAAACGGTCAGTGATTGCATTGCTGATCATCATTATGCCTTGTTTGCGAAGCGTGCTGCTAAACATGGCTTGGGTATCCAGCCGGAGTCAGCCGGGCCACACGCCGGGCCATTTGACGGCTTGAAAAACTATGGGCACAGTGCCATGATGATGAGTGAATTTTGGTCGCCTTCGCCGCACCGGCCCACGCCCGACCGTCGATTTTTTGTGAAGCAGGCTGCCAGTGCAGCCCACATCTATAACGTGCCATTGGTGGGAGCGGAATCATTCACGACCATTGGGCCGCATTGGAACGATGTCATCTGGTCGGCTATGAAACCCAGTGCCGATCATGAGTTTTGTTCGGGTCTGAACATGATTTTTCTGCATACCTTCACTTGTTCACCGAAAGAAATGGGTTTACCCGGACAGGAATATTTTGCCGGTACGCACTTCAATCCAAATGTTACCTGGTGGAACGAATCAGGAGCTTTTGTCAAATACCTCAGCCGCATTCAGTACCTGGCTCAGAATAGTCGCTTTGTTGGCGATGTTCTTTATTACTATGGCGATCATGTGCCGAATATTGGCCGCCTGAAAGAAGATGATCCTGCGAAGGTATTACCCGGTTATGATTATGATTTACTGAATGAAGACCGGTTACTGGCCTTAACGGTAAAAGATGGTAAATTAACTTTCTCACACGGGCAGAGTTATCAGGTCTTGGTACTTCCTGATCATGGAGTATTATCATTGAAAGCTCTTCGTAAAATACATGAACTTGTTCAGGCAGGAGCTACGATTATCGGACCGAAAACCACTCATACCGTTAGTCTGGAAGGTTACCCAATGAGTGAAAAAGAAGTGCAGAAACTGGCCGATGATATTTGGGGAAACGAAACCGAACATCACTTTGATAAAGGAAGAGCATTTCAGAAAAAGTCAGTGAAAGACGTATTACTGGCTGATGGAATACAACCCGATTTCCAGAGCGATGGTAAATTAGATTATATTCATTATCAATGGGGGAAGGCTGACTGGTATTTCGTTTCTAATCAAAATAATGAAGCAAAAAAAGCAGAAGTAACCCTGCGTATTAGCGGAAAACAACCTGAACTCTGGAATGCCGTTACCGGCGAAATTCGCCCTGTTACTGTGTTCCGGCAGGAGAATGGTCGAACAAGTATTCCGCTGGAATTCACACCAGCTGGTTCCTGGATTATTCTGTTCCGTAAACCGATAACGATTACGCAACAGGGCAAAGCAACGAGTAACTTTGTAAGTTACCAGCCTGTGAAAACCATTGAAGGAGCCTGGCAGGTACATTTTGACCCGAAGTGGGGTGGGCCAGCAAACGTTACTTTTAAGGACCTAACAAGTTGGACGAAGCGTCCTGAAGCGGGAATTAACTACTATTCGGGTAAAGCAACGTACCAGATCACGTTTGATTGCTCTGTACAGGGAAAACAGGTGCTTGATTTAGGTGACGTGCAGGATGTGGGTATTGCTCATATCCGCCTGAATGGCAAAGATTTAGGAACACTCTGGTGCCCGCCTTACCGCGTTTCAGTTGTGGGTATACTAAAGCCGAAAGGTAATAAGCTGGAAGTAGATGTGATTAATTCATGGCGAAACCGCTTGGTTGGCGATCGTGGGAAACCACAAAACGAACGCTTTACAAAAACGAATATTCTGATTCGTAACGAGTGGGAATTGCTGGATGCTGGATTATTGGGCCCCGTACGGATTTTGAAAGGGGAGTAGCATTTTCTGAATAAAAAACAGGAGGCTCTATAAAGACTTTCTGTTTTTTTTATAGGTAATTATTCTTAAATATATGGGCTCAAAACGTTGGTAAAACAGATTCCAGGCCAATAAGCTTTGTCAATGTGTTGTTCTGATTGCTATGTATTCCTTGAATCCTGAAACAAAAACCTTCTGGCTGATATGACAAATCCTAAAATTGACATTTACCTTGATAAAGCTGCCCCGTTTGCCCAGCCCATTCTAGGTCATTTACGCAAACTGATTCATGAAGTATGCCCCGATGTAGTGGAGGTAATCAAATGGGGCTGTCCGTTTTTTGAGTATAAGGGGGCTAACCTTTGTAATATGGCTGCCTTCAAACAGCATTGCATATTTGGTTTCTGGCTGGCCGCGAAGATGGATGACCCTGATGGAATTCTGAAGTTAATGGGTGAACAGAATGGGATGGGCCGCTTTGACAAAATGCGTTCAATGGAAGACGTACCTTCTGATGAAATCATTACCAAATACATTCGGCAGGCGATGCAGCTGATTGATCAGGGCGAAAAGGTATCTCCAAAAGCTCCGGTAGAACGCAAAAAGCTAGTTATACCTTCTGATTTTCAGGAAGTAATTAATCAAAATGAAGCGACTCAGAAGACATTTGAGAGCTTTAGCTATTCCTGTAAGAAAGAATATGTTCAATGGATTGAAGAAGCCAGAACAGAAACCACCCGAGCTAAACGGATGGCACAGGCTGTAGAGTGGATGGCCGAAGGAAAAGAGCGGAACTGGAAGTATAAGGTTAGGGGCGTTGTTTGATTGCGTCTTATGGTTGAACGGAGAGAGGGCCAGTGTCTGAATAAAATTGCAAATTCTAATTTGAACCAGGGAAAAGACGACGGAAGTCGTCTTTTGTATAACGATTTACGGACAACTCTAAACTCAAAAAATGCTTCGTCGTTTCTTTCTTCGCCAGCTCGGTGGTGTTGGATTAAGTACGTATGCCAACCCACTGGAATTTGCCGCTGCTATTCCGCCTGCCAATGATCGTGCTTACTGGGTTAGTATTCTGCAAAAATTAGCTGAACCCGTTCTGACAGCTCTGGCTGAAGATCAGCTGAAAGTAAGAATGCCCGTAGAATCTAAGCCCGGCCAGCAGGCTGACCGGAAAAAGTATTCCCATCTGGAAGCAACTGGCCGGTTATTGGCCGGTATAGGGCCCTGGTTACAGCTGGATTCAGAAGAAGAAAAGACCCTCCGGCAACGCTATTTTCAATTAGCTCAAAAAGGGCTAGCCAACGCCGTAAATCCCAAAGCGAAAGATTATTTGAATTATAATGACGGAGGGCAGCCCTTAGTAGATGCCGCCTTTCTGGCTCAGGGATTAGTACGTTGCCCGAGGTTATATCAGTCATTAGATGCAACCGTTAAAGCTAATTTACTGACGGCTTTGCGGAAAACGCGTAGTATCCAGCCTGGTTTTAGCAACTGGCTGTTATTCAGCGGTATGATCGAAGCCTTTTTTGCTACAATCGGTGAAGAATATGATAAAATGCGGCTCGATTATGCCCTACGCCAGCATGAGCAATGGTATAAGGGTGATGGCATTTTTGGTGACGGTCCTGATTTTCACTGGGATTATTACAATAGTTATGTCATTCAGCCCTTTATGGTTGATATTCTCAGGGTATTGCCAACAAAAAATTATGATTTCCTAAAAGTGAGGATGGATAAAATTGCTCCGCGGTATGCCGCTATTCAGGAGCGATTAATTGCCCCGGACGGCACCTTTCCGGTAATTGGCCGTTCGATCTGTTATCGGGCCGGAGCCTTTCATCACCTGGCGAATATGGCTCTGCTAAAACAGTTACCTGCTGAAATCTCGTACGCACAGGTGCGTAGTGCCTTGACGGCCGTTTTGCATAAAACGCTGGATAACCCCAAAAACTATGATTCAAACGGCTGGTTATACATTGGCCTGAATGGCCATCAGCCTGATTTAGGCGAAACATACATTTCAACGGGAAGTTTGTATTTAACGGCTACTGCTTTATTACCATTGGGCTTATCGGCTAAGGATGATTTCTGGTCAGCTCCAGCGGCAGACTGGACCAGTCGTAGGCTTTGGGAGAAAGGAGAAAACTTGCCCACCGATCATGCGATTAAGGCTTAAGCACACAAAAACCCTGTTAGCAATTGAAACGCTGACAGGGTTTTTGTAAGGAATGAATAGTCTTAATGTATTGAAAACTACTGCGTAACGAACAGGTTTGTGGCCAATTTCCAGTTATTATCAAAGAAGCCAGCTAGTTTCACTCCTTTACTTCCCTGGCGTAACATATCCAGATTATAGATCATGAAATCAGGAAAACCGCTGGCTCCGGCAAAGTATTGATTAGCCGAAGACGCCTGCATGCCTTTTAAGCCACTTCCACCCACTACCGCTACCGAAGCAATTTTCGAACCTTTGATAGGCCAAACAAAATAAGTGGCTAAATCATCGCCCGTCCAGGTTTGAGCTCCTGCTTTAATGCTATTACTTCCAACCTGAATAGGACTATCACTGAGGAGCAGATTCCAGGCGGCATTCGTCACCGAATTACCAAACAGAATGACCCCGCGATCGGCATATTTTTCTAGAGAGAAAACCTGATCAGAAATAATATCTACGGCTCCATTGCCGCGGTAATACCAGGTTTCGGCATCGAAACGGGCTTTGTTTAAGCTCCATTCGTTTTCTTCTTTCGTGCCTTTCGTTCCATACACAAATACCATGCGGTTATTAAAAGCATCTTTGAATGTTCCGTACCGGTGAGGCCCTTTCTGGCTCGCATCGGGCTGGCTTGTTACTACCCACTGGTTATTCTCCCGGCGAAGGAATAAACTATCGTTGCTGGTTTTTGTGGTATAGGAAACTGGAGCAAGGCCATCTAATGTAATTTTTACAGCCTGATTCGCACCAAAATCTTCGAGCTTCAATTTAAGCAAAGCCACATTTTCAGTGGTTCCGGTAAGGTCTGTTTTCGTACGATTCAGGTTAATATGGCTGTATTGCAAAGGCTGAATTTGCTGCTCAACCGAAGCCCAGCGGAACGAAGAAGAGATTCCCGGATTGGAAGTCATGAAATCAATGGTATTGACCGAACTATCGGCTAACCGCTGGTGCCATTTGAAATAATCAAATAAGGGTTTCCAGTCAACACTCTGATCACCAAACCAGTGTTCGCCACCCGGATATTCATAATAACTCATATCGGGATGAAAATCACTCAGAATTTTCTTCATCTGGCGAGCATACGTAATCGGTACGGTGCGATCTGCGTCTCCGTGTAGTACGTATACACCAAGTGACTTATAGTTCGTAACCAGTTTCAATACATCACTCTGATTACCGGAACGTAACAACATTTGCTCCATCGGGTCATTACTGCTGGCCGGAATAACCCCATCCGCTGAACCATATTCCTTCAGTGTTGGGTAACCCGCACAGGGAGCAATACCTGCCCATTTATCAGGATACGTTACCCCCAGAAACCAGGTGCCATGCCCGCCCATGGAGTGACCCGTCAGGTAAATATGTTGTGGGTCGGGTTTGAAACGGTTTTTAGCAATGTTTAATACTTCAAGAGCATCCAGGCGGCCCCAGTCTTCCCAGTTGAAACCACGCGGGCGGCGATTGGTGGCAGCAACCAGCGTTCCCCAGTCTTTTGGTTTGTAAGCCCGGGCCTGGCCGCTTGCTTCTACGCCTGCTCCGTGCACGGACAGGAATAAAGCAGCATTATTTGTATTTGCAGACGACTGCGGAGTAACGGCATAATATTGCAAACTACCATCAATAGAGCTGACAAATGTGCTACTATACGATTCTCCGGCAGCCATAGCTTCTACCTGAATGGTTGACTGATCAAGGGCTTTTCCTTTTTTTAGCAAGAGTAAAGAACAGGCATATTTACCTTTCGCCGAAACGGCACTGCCATCAAACGTAAAAGCTACTTTCCGGGTCATCATGGCCGGAATGGCGGGTAATGTAGTGGTTACTTCTTTGCCTTGCAGTATACTCTTGATTTGTAAACCCGTTAATTCTTCGGCTGATGTATTAATAACGACAATAGCACCTTGTAAAGCCGAATTTTGTCCGTTCGGCAAAATGCTGGGTAGCGTAGGGTCTTCTGTATAGATGGTAACAGGCTTGGTTGGGAAGGTCAGGCTGGCGACAACCATTCCCCCGCGAGCGTAAAATTCATTCAGGCCCTTTTTCAGTTTTACCGGAATGTTCATATACCCCATGTTGTACGTATCGCCCATATGAAGTTCGCCATTGGCAAATACCTGACTATTTCCTTTAATGTTCAGGATAGCGACTTGTTCTTTCGGAGAAGTATACGTCAGGTAGATATAACCACCTGTGCCACCAATACCACCACGCATGGCTCCGGGGGTAATACCCGGCCGCCCACCCATACCCGGCCGAAACCCCGCCCGACTTCTGATCCGATGGGTACTATCAGCCGTTACCTCGGCCCATTTTAGTTCTGCTCCCTGTTCGTCCACTCCAAATACACCACCGGCAACGGG
Organism: Siphonobacter sp.; assembly: GCA_047605205.1. Lineage (GTDB taxonomy): Bacteria > Bacteroidota > Bacteroidia > Cytophagales > Spirosomataceae > Siphonobacter. The sequence goes on along the minus strand of JASGGE010000017.1, from coordinate 6,846 downwards.
AGTTTTAAGTGTATGGGTATAGAGCTGATAAGCCAGGGGATCTGTATAAATGGCTTCCCGGCCATATCGGCTATTAGCAGGAACCAATAAACCTTTTGAGAAATAATAAGGGGTGTTCTGAGCTTGGGTAGAACAGCCAACAAGTGCCAATAAGGCGGCACGACCTACTTTTTTAAGCATTGCCCAGAATAGAATTAATTGTCAAGGGAGCATACGAAAGTAAATCCAGAAACTCTTTCAAGAGTCGTTTAGCGTCGTATACACCAAAACACTCGGCAAATCTGGAAGGTCTGTCTCTAGATAAAGCAAAAGAGAGGTAGATGATACTTTATGAATGGCTTCTTTTCCCTTTGGGAATATTTTGCTGAACCTCTGAACCAATGCCAGGTAAGGGAATCTGAATCGAGGAAGATGCAATCGTGATTTCGGTTTATTTTGCTGTTGTTTAAACGAAGCATCACCAACAACAATATTCCTGAAAACAGTAAATATTTAATTGTGCAAAACCCGTTAATCCTCCAGTTTCTTACCCGCTGTTTCCTTGATAAAAATCATCCCAACGATAAAACTTAAGGCCGTCAGGAAAATAGGATAGTAGATCCCCGCAAATTTAGAACCGGTGACGCTCCCCAGCCAGGTGGCAACAAAGGGAGAACATCCCCCAAAAATGCCATTGGCAAAATGATACGGAATGGACAGGGACGTATAGCGAATTTTCGTAGGAAACAATTCAACCAGAAAAGCAGCAATCGGGCCATATGCCATCGTGGCAAAGAGTACCTGAATAAAGACTAATAAACCAAGCCAAATCATAGATTTGGTTGGTAAATGGGCTTCCGTTTTTACCTCGTGATTGGGTAATATGGTTTTTGCTATTGAAACTTCGTTATCCATATAGGTAAACTCGGTCTTGGCATTACCTTCCTGTTTGTTTGTAATGCTAAGAATTTGACCTCCATTTACAACCTTATCCATTCCTTTGTAAATAGGATAAAGAAATAGGGCGGAGCATAACATTCCTGCCATCATCACTTTTTTGCGACCTATTCGGTCGGATAAAATCCCAAATACTACAAAAAAGGGTGTTGCACAAGTAACAGCCACGGCCATAATGGTCTGAGCAGAGCCGAATTCGACATTCAGAATCTTAGTAATGAAGATTTGAGCATAAAACTGACTGGTATGCCAGATGGCCCCCTGACCGATAATGGCTCCAAACATGGCAATGAGCATCAACCGAACATTAGCCCATTCTTTAAAGCTATCCCGAAGGGGTGTTTTGGATAGTTTTCCTTCCTGTTTCAGCTTGGCAAAGGCGGGCGATTCGTGCATATCCTTTCGAATGAAATAAGATAAAATCACGAGAAAACCTGATAAAGCAAAAGGTAACCGCCAGCCCCAGTCGCCGAAAGCTTCTTTACCCAGAGCAAGCTGACAGGACAAGATCACAATAATGGAAACGAAAAAGCCAATGGAAGCGGTGGTCTGAATAAAACTGGTGAATTTTCCTCTTTCCTGGTCAGGAGAATATTCGGCTACATATGTGGCAGCCCCACCATATTCACCACCTAAAGCCAGACCTTGCAGAATACGAAGCAGAAGTAGGGCAATGGGGGCAATAATGCCAATACTGCCATATTGTGGAATAAAAGCAATGGCAAAAGTACTGCCCCCCATCAGAATAAGTGTTACCAGAAAAGTATACTTGCGGCCTACTAAATCGCCTAACCGACCAAATACAATAGCTCCAAACGGGCGGGCTACAAAGCCGGCTCCGTGTGTCGCTAAAGTGCTGAGGAAGGCAGCGGTTGGGTTATCTGAGGGAAAAAATTTAGTGGAAATAATAGCGGCGAGACTTCCAAAAATATAGAAATCGTACCACTCAATAACAGTACCCGCCGATGAAGCGAAGATGACATTCCATAATCGTTTTTTCGGAACCGTTGCCGTGGCTGTTTGCATGAACTAGAGGTTTATTCTTGTGTAACTAAGGGGCTTGGTTTCCCAAATTAATGTTATTTCGCTGAATCGTCCAGAATTAGCTGTTATCTTTTCTGGAGATTATTTATTCATATGTCACTAGTTGAAACATTTTCCCTACCTCAGGTGCGGGAATTTAGTTGGGAACACCGCCAGGACGACTGGCAGAAACTGCTTTTAGCTACCGGGCGTTATCCTGATCTGCCCATACGGGAAATTGCCGTTCAGATTCAGTGCCGGCAAAAAGCAAAGCATAAACTTCCTACCTGGGCCGCTAATCCTGATGTTCTGTTTTTCAGTAGCTTATCGTTGGAACAGTCGTCTTCCGAACGAGCTGCCAACTTCAAGGCTGCCTTACTTTCGGGTAAAACTTTTGCCGATTTAACGGGTGGAATGGGGGTCGATTTTCGGGCCTGCTCCGCTTCTTTTCAAAAGGCAATGTATTGTGAACGTAACCTTGATTTAGCGGCTGTAACGCAATGGAACCTCTCTGTGTTAGGGGATACCCGTCAGATTGAGTGGATTCAGGGGGACGGGATGGAATGGCTTCAGCAAACGTCTGAACGGTTCGACTGGCTTTACCTGGACCCCGCCCGCCGGGATGCCGATCATCAAAAAGTGGTTCGTTGGGAAGTATGTGAGCCCAATGTGCTTGATTATAAGGATCTGTTACTGCAAAAATCAGCCCATGTTTTAATAAAAGGCTCACCAATGATGGATATTGATTTGGCTATTCGTCAGTTGGCTGATGTTGCTGCGGTATGGGTTGTGGCGGTAGAGGACGAGGTAAAAGAGCTACTTTTTCATTTAACAAAAGCAGCCACTGAGCCCGTCATTACAGCAGTTAATCTGTTAAAGTCTGGGCAGGAACAATGTCTTTCGTTTCGGCGGAGCGAAGAAACATTAAAAAATGCGACTTATTCGAAACCCTTAAGGTATCTGTACGAACCCAATGCCGCCGTTTTAAAAGCCGGGGCATTTAAGATGATTACTAATACACACGTATTGAAAATTGCCCCAAGTAGTCATTTGTATACTTCTGAAACACTTTATATTGATTTTCCGGGAAGAATTTTCGAGATTGAAGCCATCACGAAGGTTGATAAGAAAGAAGTATTACGGCTTTTGCCTGAAAAAAAGGCAAATCTAACGGTGCGTAATTTCCCAATAACTGTGGCTGACTTACGAAAAAAACTAGGAATAGCCGAAGGCGGAGACGCTTACCTCTTTGCCACGACAGATATTCAGCGGGCAAAATGTATTATCGTATGCAGAAAAATAAATTAATTCTGCAACTTATTGACCTGATTTTTTGTAAGTAATTAAGTCCAGTTAAGTATTAAAATGTAAGTGACGTCCCATGAAAACAATTGTCACCTCCCTGTTTGTTTTACTAAGCACTTATGGCTTTGGTCAGGTTTTAGTTACTCCTATCGAACAGGAAATTTCAAAAGTAAAGCGTATTGGCTACGTTACGTCTACCACGGTAAATGAGAAAGTGGCTGAAGATACCTGGAAAAGTAAGCTCGCTCAATACGGGCGGGTTACTACCGAGCGAAATGGTGTGTATAAAGTAGACTATGCTACAGTGCCTTTTTACCCATCCGGGAAGGTTGCAATTGTAAGCCAGGTAAGTACCAAACGCGGTAAAACAGATGTATTTGTCTCGATGGATATGGGCAATGGCGAGTACATGACCAGTACGAATCTTTATGGCCGGGAGCTGGAAAACGTACTCAGGGATTTTCACGAACAGGCTGATTATAATGCTCAGGTAAAGCAGGCCGATGACGCCTATCAGGATGTTGCTGACAAGCACAAAGATCTTGTGAAGAAGACCGATCGGAATGTGCGTAACCTGAAAGATAACCGCTCGGAAAAAGTGCGTTTACTGAAACGTTTACAGGAGAACGAAAAAGAATTGCTAGAGCTTCAAAAGGACAGTACACAGTTGGGTACCGACATGATTAAGTCTTTACAGGCTGTTGAAGATCAGAAGAAAAACGTAGAACGGGTAAAAGAGCGGAAGCCTTAATTTGCCCTATAGAGAAAACAACAGGCGGCCGATTTTTTTGAAAAAATCGGCCGCCTGTTGTTTTAAATGGCCTTTTTCTGAATTTTTGCTTTCGAAGCTCAACGAAAAAAGGCCTTTTTTCGTTTGTATAGGTATCTGCTCTGTTATGTATATGGGGCGGCCCAATTGAAGCCAATCAGCACGAGACAACTTTACCCATCTTTTCTTTTGAAATGGAAACTTCTCTGAATGAGAAGCTGACTAACTGTTTCAAAATAGTTCTCGTATCATTAACTCAAGGGTAATATGGAATCTTGGAAGGCTGAAGAAGAAAACGAATCAAATCAATCATACGATTATCAGCATGGCTATAATAGTGGCCTGGAACAACTGAATCCTGAAGCATACGAGGGATACTTATCAAGCCAGATTAGTTATGAACGCCTTCGGGTGCTGATTCAAAGTCAGAAAGAAGAGCTGAGTGAATTAGACCAGGAAATTCAGCAAACTCGCCAGCAGGAGTTACAAATCTATGCGTCGCTCCAGCAGCATACCGTTCGGATTGATGCGATCAATAAGGAAATTGGCTGGAAGGGAAAAAACCTGACTGATACCGAGAGTGAAATTGCAGAACTAACCGAACGGTATCAGAAAGCTGCACCGAACTATTCGCTCTTTGCGGGAATATTGTACTTCGTGGCCGGAGCTGCCTTTGTGGCCGGAGATTTAATTATCTCTCATGAGATTGTTGCTTATGCCCTGAATATTCGTAATACCGTTGAAGCGTGGTTTTTTGCGGTTGGGTTAGCAATGGTGTCGGTATTATTAAAACCAGTGTATGACCGACTGATTGAAGGGCCTTACTTACAAAATCAGGAACGGAGCCAAAAGGTCTACGCAACTTTTAAACTGACACTGGCGGTTTTTTCAGTGTTTACCTTATTTATTCTGGGCTGGTTCCGCTATGAAGCCTACCGCACCGATAAGTTAAAACAGGCAATAACCCAGAATATTAAAAACTTACAATTACAGCAGCCTGATCCAAATTCAACTCTCCAACAGGTTGAAAAACAACTCCAACAGGTTGATGTTCTGAATCAGGGTTTGGTAACGAGTCCGTTTGCACTGGCCTCTTTTGTATTAAGTGGAGTTTTATTCGCAATTGCAGGGGCTGTTTGTTTAGGAATTTCATTCCCGATTCTTCAGGGATTCTGGTTCCGCTGGTTACAGGCGGGGCCTCATTTGAAACGCCTTCGGAAAATACGTACTGAAAAACGGGCTGAATTAGCCGAAACCGAAAAGGGCTTATCAGAACACCTTATTCAAAAAAATACATTTGAGCATCAGTTAAGTTTACTGAAGCCAATAAGCCAATTGGAAGAACGCCGTAAGGAACTAATACAAACGATTCAGAAAGAAGAAGAGGAATGCAAAGTGGCTGAAATCAATTATCGGATTGCTCAATTTAATGATGGGTTCTTTAGAGGAGAAGCCCAGCGTTTGAGAATGACCGAAGAGGATTGGAAACAATTTAAAAGTAAAGTAGCAAAGCAGAATGGTCATCATGCTATAAAGGGAGAGCACAACGGTCATGCAGTCTATCCTGCTGAATAGTAATGAGAGGCCCGCAATGTGAATCGCGGGCCTCTCATTACTATTTTCAGTTTATCCCTTTAAAGAATTGATACTTGCCTGGGGCGTATCAATTCTTAACTTAGTTATTTGCTCATGGTATGGCTGCCTTTTTCATAAGGGGTACCAAAGCGATAATTGGCCGCTTTGTAAAGCTCTTCCTCGGGCAAGCTTTTGAAGTATTCATAGGTTCTGCGAAGACCTTCCTCCCGGCTAATTTTGGGTTCCCAGCTCAGAATTTCCTTAGCCCGGGTAATGTCAGGACGCCGCTGTTTGGGATCATCCTGAGGCAAGGGCTTGAATACCAGCTGCTGTTTGGTACCCGTTAGTTTGATGATTTCTTCGCCGAATTGTTTGATGGTAATTTCAAGGGGATTCCCAATATTGACTGGCTCGGCGTAATCACTCATCAACAGACGATAAATACCTTCAATCAGGTCATCCACATAGCAGAAGGAACGCGTCTGAGAGCCATCGCCAAAGACGGTTAAGTCTTCTCCCCGCAAAGCTTGACCGATGAAAGCGGGTAATACCCGTCCGTCATTCAGTCGCATTCGGGGGCCATACGTATTGAAAATACGGACAATACGGGTTTCCACGCCGTGGTAACGGTGATAGGCCATGGTAATGGCTTCCTGGAAACGTTTGGCCTCATCGTATACGCCCCGAGGGCCAATGGGGTTGACATGCCCCCAGTATTCTTCAGTTTGAGGGTGTACCAGTGGATCTCCGTAGACTTCGGAAGTGGAAGCTACCAGAATGCGGGCTCCTTTGGCTTTGGCTAGCCCCAAACAATTATGTGTGCCAAGCGAACCTACCTTCAGGGTTTGAATGGGAATCTTGAGGTAGTCAATGGGGCTGGCCGGACTGGCAAAGTGCAGGATATAGTCTAGTTCACCAGGAACGTCGATGTAATTGGAAACATCGTGGTGAATGAATTCAAAGGTAGGTAACGACCGTAGGTGTTCGATGTTTTTCAGGTCGCCTGTCACCAGATTGTCCATCCCAATGACGTAGTACCCTTCTTTGATAAAGCGGTCTGACAGGTGAGACCCTAAGAAGCCTGCGGCTCCGGTAATTAATATTCGCTTCATTGCAAATTATGGAGTATACGGTGAAGAGGCAGGTGCATAGTGGGCACCCACCCTTATCGTGATGAATTAATCAACTTTTTCTCTACCGATGGAGAAATAGGTATACCCTTTATCCTTCATGTCCTT
>JASGGE010000016.1:0-35863 GCA_047605205.1 Siphonobacter sp. | reverse complement strand
TTTGTTACCACTCACGTTAATACGGATCTTTCAGTAATTGATAATAATCTGAATGCGACTTCTTACTCACTCGATAGTGGACGTATGATTTTAAATGCTCGTTATCGTGGTAATGTTCGTCATATTATCGACTCCACTACTGGTAAGTTATCGGGTTTTCTGGAAGGTAAGTTAGAAGTAATCAACGGTACTTGCCGCTATCCGGCTCGCCATTTAACCTTTGAAAATCTAAATGTCAAAGCAGCTTTCAATACTACCGATTTAAACGTAACTCAGTTAAATACAGAAGTGAACGGAAGTCCCGTGTTCATCAAAGGCAAGATCCAACGGTTAATTCCTTTTCTCACTGCTCCGAACACCAGAATTTATGCAAAAGCAGAGGTCTACTCTCCTAATCTGAATCTGAATGCTTCCCGGGGGATTCCGATTCGCAAGCGAATGGCTCGCCAAACACGGCAAAAGGCCCGTAAGCAGCTTATCACTAAGATAGATCGGGTACTGAATCGGCTCGAAACAGATATTTCGCTTACATTAGATCAGTTTCAGTTCCGGCATTTTAATGCTTCAGCTATGAAAGGGCAGCTTCAACTCACGAATAAGAAATTGCAGATCAATAACCTGGTAATGCGGGCCTTTCAGGGAAATGTAAATTTCACCGGGCAAATTGATTACTTAAACGATAACCCTGCCCATATGAATATTTTCTGTCGGCTTCGTGATACACAAATCCAACAGGTTTTTAGAGCCTTCGATGATTTTCAGCAGGCCACCATTACGCATCAGAATATTCGTGGCCGCTGGACCTCTGAAGGCAAAATTCAGGCCAGTCTTAAACATGATTATACTTTTGTTCCGGGTTCTTTTTACGGCTATCTGGATTTCCGATTAAATGATGGAGTGCTCCTGAAATTTCAACCTTTGAAAAAGATTCAGCGATTCATCTTTAAAAATCGGAACTTTGATGAGATTCATTTTGCTCCATTAGTGAGTCAATTCCGTTTTAGAGGCAGTGAAATTGAAATGGATCGTATGGGGATCGAATCAACCGCTTTAACCTTGTTTGTGGGAGGAGTATATAGTTTCCAAAACAAAACGAATATGTTTGTCCAGATTCCACTCAGTAATCTTCGCAAACGTCGTAAGGATTATGCTCTTACTATTCCTCAGAAACATGATGGATGGAGTATTAATTTACGAGCCGTTGATGAAGGCGGCGATGTTAAGATAAAACTTGATTTAGGCCAGCGAATGCGTCAACGCCGGCAGGCTTCATCTGATTCTACTACAAAATCAGTCTACAAAACTCCATTAGCAATCAATCAATAAATATGCTTGGCTCTTCAGGGCTAAAGAGGCATTATTGTGTCTTCTTCTAAACCCCTTAATCATGCATAACACATCGCGTCGCCAGTTTCTGCGTCAGGCTGGCCTTCTTGCTGCGGCAACTACCTATGGTTTTGACGTTCTGGCTGCTAAAAAATCAGGTTTACAGATTGGTTATTCTGCCATTACCTGGGGTGGTAATGATACACAGGCCATTGAGGATATTGCTTCGCTAGGCTTTCCGGGCATTCAATTACGTGCCAACGCATTCGGGCCCTATCGTAACAAACCCAGCGAACTAAAAGCCATGCTTGATGAGCATCATCTTAAACTGGTAATGTTTTCAAGTGGTAATGTTGAAATTGATCCCGATAAGGAAGAAAGTACGATTAATATGCACGTAGCCCATGCCAGTTTCGTAAAAGCTCTGGGCGGGACCAGTATTCAGTTAACCAATTCAGCCCGACCTAAAGATCGTAATCCAACTCCCGAAGAATTAAAACGTCTGGCTTATGTAATGAACGAAATTGGCAAGCAAACCGCTAAACTAGGTATTCAGGCAGCGTATCATAATCATATGAACCAATTAGGAGAAACGCCAGAAGAAGTTGATATTATCGTAAAAGCGATGGATCCTGCGTATGTAAAATTGCTGTTGGATGTAGCTCATTATCATCAGGGCGGCGGTGACCCGGCCAAAGCCATTCATCAATATAAAAGCCAGATATATGCTCTTCATTTAAAAGATGTACGATGCCCACTACCAGGTAACCCGAACCCTAAGGCATATAAATTTGTTGAGCTAGGTACAGGAAATGTCAATCTGCCGGCGGTGTTTAAAGCCCTTGACGAAATCAAATTCAAAGGCTGGGGCATCATTGAGCTCGATGGCGTTCCTGATCCTGGCAAGACAGCACTCAGTTGTGCTGAAACCAGTAAAAAATACCTGATCGATCAGCATATTAAAATTGCCTGATTATTTTCAAAACCATGTTGCTTACACAACATGGTTTTTGTTTTCAGAGGGCTTACTACAGAATCATGGCTCAAATACGATGCAAAAATTTAAACACTGCTAGACTGGAAGAAAAAATTACCCCAAAACAGCGTTATCAGCATTCGGAACTCATTGCACCGCATACACAATCCTTAAAATCGTACCGTATATGGTTTACTTTTTTCAGGGTAAGCACAAAATAATTGGTCTTTTAAATGAAAGTCATCAGTCAGTCTATTAGAGTATACTGACCTAAGTAGCCCGTTTAGGCTCCAGAAGCGTAATCCATCCATAACGATTTACCCAATAAGGAGCTATTTCGTTTTTTATATTCATAAGTAATGAAACGCGTACCTCTTATCGTAACAGTCTGTGCATTTTGCAGTATCGCTTTTGCGGCTAAACCGCCTGAAAAAGCCTGGAAGGCCTTATTTGACGGAAAAACATTAAAGGGCTGGAAACTTGCTGACGGATCGGCCAGTGGTAAAGCCCATTATGAAGTTAAGAACGGGGAGATTATTGGCATTTCAGAATCCAATACACCTAATACTTTTCTTCTGACAGAGGAGCAATACGGCGATTTTATTTTAGAGTGTGACGTTAAAGTTGATAATTCCTTAAACTCTGGTATACAGATTCGTAGTCTGCAAAGACCTGAGGATGGCCGTGTACACGGCTACCAGGTAGAAATTGATCCTTCTGACCGGAAATGGAGTGGTGGAATTTATGATGAAGCTCGCCGGGGCTGGCTAGCCATGCCCGAAAATAATCCGAAGGGACAGGCTGCTTTCAAAAAAGGCGAATGGAATCACTACCGTATTGAGGCGATCGGCCCTTCGCTCCGAACATTCGTAAATGGCGTCCCCGTTTCTAACCTGGTTGATGACGTTACTTCCAAAGGCTATATCGCTCTGCAAGTACATAGCATTGGCAAAGACAAGGAAAAAGAAGGCAAGACGATCGAATGGAAAAATATTCGTATTCAAACGGAGAATCTTAAACCCTCTCCCATTGATAACACCCCAGTGGTAAACCTTATCCCCAATACGTTGAGCGATCAGGAAAAAGCCCTTGGCTTTAAGTTACTTTGGGACGGAAAAACTACCAATGGCTGGCGAGGAGCTGGTAAAAATACATTTCCTGAGAAAGGATGGACACTTCAGGATGGTCTTCTTACCTGTACCGGACATAACAGTATGGACATTTTAACGAATGAAGAGTTTAAAGCCTTTGAACTTACTTTCCAATTCAAGCTACCGGAAGCAGGTAATTCAGGAGTAAAATATTTCGTAAAGGAAGTCGTAACCTATACACAGGATTATGACCCTAATCATCCTGCAGGCTTATCTGAAAACGCAACTAAATCGGTTGCCGCTCTTGGGCTTGAATTTCAAACCTTAGATGATGAAAAACATCCCGATGCCAAGTTAGGAGCCGGCGGTAACCGTACCATTGGTTCTCTATACGATTTGATTCCAGCCGATAAAACGGGTCTTCGCAAAGCGGCGATCAGGAAAATTGGTGAATGGAACGAAGGCAGGGTGATCGTTTCCCCCAACAACCACGTTGAGCACTGGCTTAATGGCTATAAAGTTGTGGAATATGATCGTGGTTCGCCCCTATTCAAAGCCTTAGTAGAACGTTCTAAATATGCTTCATATAAAGGCTTTGGCATGGCAGAAAAAGGCCCTATCCTCATTCAGGATCACGGCGACGCGGTAAGCTTTAGAAGTATCAAAATCAGGGAGTTGAAATAAGCTAGCTACATCAGCGAGTATCTGAAAAAATAAACCAGAAAACTAAACCTAAACAAGTTGGCAAAATGCCAGCCATATGTATGGAAAACCGTAGAGAGTTTCTTCGTAAATTTTCACTGGCAGCCGCTGGCTCGGCCATCAGCATCAACGCCATGCCGGCGGCTAGCTATCGTAAAATTCTTGGAGCCAACGACCGCGTACGCGTAGGTTGTGTAGGCTTCTCTGATCGGCACCGTGCCTCACACGTCTCTCCGTTCAAAGCCTTAGCAAAGGAAATGAATTTTGAAATGGTGGCCGTTTCTGATATCTGGAAGCGTCGTCGCGAGGAAGGACAGGCCTTTCTGGAAAAGCAATTGGGAAATCCAATTAAAGCATATCGGAATAACGATGAACTCTACGATGCAAAAGTAGTAGATGCCGTTTTCATTAGCACCGCTGACTTTCAACACGCCATCCATACCATCGATGCCGTAAAAGCAGGTTGCGATACATATACAGAAAAACCACTTGCCGAAAGCATGGAAGATGCCCGGGCGGTGTTAAAAGCAGTAAAGGATTCTGGTAAAATTGTTCAGATTGGTTCTCAACGCCGCAGCGGTGCCAATTACCACGCCGCTGAAGAATTTATCAAATCAGGGAAGTTCGGACCAATTACAATGGTAGAATTAATGTGGAACGTTAACCAGCCCGGCCGCTGGCGTCGTCCGGCTCTGGTTGCTGAATGTAAAGAAGCTGACCTGGACTGGAAACGTTACTTGCTAAATCGTCCTTACGAAGCATTTGATCCTCGTAAATACCTCGAATATCGTTTGTTCTGGCCTTATTCTTCGGGAATTCCGGGCCAATGGATGAGCCACCAAATTGATACCGTTCACTGGTTCACTGGCCTTCCTCATCCACGCTCAGTAGTGGCTAATGGCGGTATTTATCAGTGGAAAGACGGCCGTAAAAATGCCGATACAATGACAGTAGTATTTGATTACGGCCCACTTAATGACCCCACAACAGGCTTCCAGGTATCTTTTGCCAGCCGTTTCAGTAACTCAGCCGGCGGAACGAAGGAAATCTATTATTCAAATGGAGGCGAACTGAATCTGGATACAAATATGATCTCGCCAACGGGAGGTTTAACAGCCAGAGAAGCCGCCGAAATGAACATGCAGGCGAACCTGCTTTCATCCTTCAAACTCGAAGGCCCTAAAGTAGAAACCGGAGCTAACACGGGGGGAGATCCTCTTACGTTCAATCACATTAAGAACTGGATGGAATGCGTCCGGAGCCGTAAAACGCCTAATGCCCCTATCGAAGCAGGGTATCAGCACTCAATTGCTACGATTATGTCTAATGCGGCTTACCGCACTGGCGTACGCGTAACCTTCGATGATAAGAACCAGGAAGTAATGGCCAATGGTAAAGTGTTCAAATACTAACTCATCATCTCCTAAAAAAACGCTGACAGAGAATACGTTCTGTCAGCGTTTTTTTTGAACAAATCTTCTGTTTTAATCGTGATACCTCTTCTCTCCTGCCCGGATGGCCACCGGTAATGTATTTTCTTTCGGAGGAATCGGACAGGTATATTCCTCTGAGTACGCACAGTAAGGGTTGTAAGATTTATTAAAATCAATTGTAACGTGACTGGCCGTTACATTTTTTTCAGAAATGTCCAGATAACGCCCTCCACCATAACTTTCTGACTGATTCGTAGCATCCCGGAATGGAATAAATAAAGTGCCCGCTTCTGTACTCCTGAATACCAGAAGACTGTACAGTTTCCCGTCCAGATCAAAACTTGCTCTTCCGTATAAATGATAGGTTTCTGTTTGGCCGCCCGTCATTTGTACTGAAAACGTTTTATCGCCTGGCTCTTCATCCAGTTTAGCATATACCTCAAAACTTGCATCAGGTTCAAAATAGTGGAGTCCTTGAAAATCGGTTTTTCCTTGAAAAGGAGATTCTTCCGAGGTTCGTAACATTTCGTCTTTTTCCCTTCGTTCTTTCTGCATCTTTTCGTAAAATGACGTTGTTTCCCCACCAGATAAGGAATAGACCACAATCCCTATTAACAAAACAGGTACTGTAAAAAAGAGTAATTTTCTACCAGACATCATACGCAAATGAATGAATACATGAAGAAGAGACCGATCTGATAACTTCCTGATTAATAAAACAGTATCGTTACTTCAACAACATTTGTTTTGTTTAACTTCTTACCAACTGAAGAAGAATTAGTCTCTTCATGACTTAAAAGATTTGTTATAAGCCTGCATCCCTGCAATTTTACCAATCATATCAATCTAAAGGCACGTAATATGTTTACGGGAATTATTGAAGCCATTGGCGAAGTCACCGAATTAATATACGAAGGTACCAATGTTACCTTTCGGATTCAATCACCGCTTTCACATGAATTAAAAATCGATCAAAGTGTCTCACATAATGGTGTTTGTCTGACTGTTGTAGGGCTAGGCAGCGATTACCATTTAGTTACCGCCATTGACGAGACCCTGCAAAAAAGCAACCTGGGTACTTTACGAGCCGGCTCAAAGGTAAATCTGGAACGCTGTATGCAGGCAAATGGGCGTTTTGATGGGCACATTGTTCAGGGCCATGTAGATCAGACGGCTGTTTGCACCCGTGTACAAGATGAAAACGGAAGCTATTTATTTGATTTTGAATACAATGCTTCTTTAGGAAATGTTACCGTTGAGAAAGGTTCAATCTGTATTAACGGGGTTAGTTTAACCGTTTTTAATTCAGAAATCAATACATTCCGGGTAGCCATTATTCCTTACACTTTCGATCATACAACTTTCTCATCATTATCAGCAGGAGATAGCGTTAATCTTGAATTTGATATAGTTGGAAAGTATGTAAAACGCCTTTTAGGGAAAGTATAAGCTCATCAGGTTTAGAAAAGCATGATTAAAAGCAAATTAATTATTGGTTTATTGCAAAATAATTGTATCATTTTTATACATTAGTCCGACTATTTGTTCGTTTTGAACATACCATCGGACCGTCCTAAGGCGAGTTGCTTTTCTATTACTGTTTTTTACTTATGAATCGGAGAAACTTCCTTCACACGTCTTTAGGGCTTGGAGCCCTCTCTGTTCTCAGTCTTGATGCCTTGGCTGAAACACAGGCTAAATCAGTTGGGTTACAACTTTATACCCTTCGCGATGATATCCAAAAACAGGGAATTGAACGCATTTTAGAACAAGTAGCGAAACTTGGTTACAAAAACGTCGAAAACTTTGGTTATAACCAAGGTAAATTCTTTGGAAAAACACCAACAGAATACCGTGAAATTCTAAAAGCGAATGGCCTGCACGCAGTGAGTGGACATTATACTACCGGGCGGTCGAAGAAGTTTGGAACGGGTGATGGACTAACCAAAAATTGGGAAAAGGCTGTAGAAGATGCCGCTGCCATTGGTCAGAAATACGTAGTATTGGCTTATTTAGTAGATGACGAACGTTCAGCGGCAGACTACAAGCAGTTATTCGGGATTCTAAACAAGTGTGCTGAAACAGCTAAAAAATCAGGATTAACGTTAGGTTATCATAACCATGATTTTGAATTTACCCAGAAAGTTGATGGTGAAAAACCCTACGATCTGATTCTGAAAAATACGCTAGTAGCGATGGAGATGGATCTGTACTGGGTAACCAAAGCGGGCGAAAAACCAACTGAATATTTTGCCAGGTATCCGGGCCGCTTCCAGTTATGGCACGTGAAAGACATGGCGAAAACGCCTCAGCAAGAATTTGCAGAAGTAGGTACCGGTTCAATTGATTTTGCTGATCTTTTCAAACACGCCAGACATGCAGGCCTGAAATATTACTTTGTAGAACAAGACGTTTGTAAACGTCCGCCGCTGGAAAGTATTAAAATCAGCATTGATAATATTAACAAAGCGAACTGGGGTTAATCCCTATGAAGAATATTTTCGATTCAAAAAAAGGGTTAAGCGTGTATAATACGCTTAACCCTTCTGAATAACTTATTAAGTTCAATTCCCTTATTAAGCCAATTCTGGTAAGGTATTTCTATATTTCACCTCAACAGCGTGTAATTCTAGCAACGGTTTCAGGAATTCTTCCAGCAAACGGATATCTAATTGACTCGCTGCATCGCAAAGAGCTTCACTTGGGCAGGTATGAGCTTCAATAAAAAGCCCATCTATACCAGCAGCCACACCAGCCCGGGCTAATACAGGAAGGTACTCACGTGCCCCTCCTTTAGAATCTTTTGAAGGAATGCCGTATTTACGAATGGCATGAGTTACGTCGAATACAACGGGGTATTGCGTACGAGCCATGTGATAAAAACTCCGCGGGTCCACCACTAAATCATTATAGCCAAACGTGTACCCACGTTCCGTCAGGATAATTTGATTATTTCCTGAATCTTCAATTTTCTTCACCGGATGTTTCATATTTTCTGGAGCCAGAAACTGTCCGTGCTTCACGTTGACAACACGGCCGGTTTGAGCAGCTGCCGTTACCAGCATCGTTTGCATGCAGAGATAAGCCGGGATCTGAAGCACATCTACTACTTCGGCCACCGGAGCTGCCTGATCGGGATAGTGAATATCCGTCAGTAAGGGAAAACCAAACTGCTCTTTTACCTTAGCCAGAATTTTAATTCCTTTATCCAGGCCAGGCCCTGAGTAATAATCAAGGCTGGAACGGTTGTCTTTCTGGAAAGACGATTTATAAATCATTTTGATGTTGAGGCGTTCTGAAATCTCTTTCAGCTTTTCAGCCACCGTCATCATAATTTTTTCGTCTTCGATTACGCAAGGGCCTGAAATGAGGAATAACTCATCTGACCCGCACTCGATATCTCCGACGCTTACAATTTTCTGAGACATGATGTTTACTTATTAATGTGACAAAGCAGTCACTGAAAATCTTACAACCGTTTGAATAAATCTTTCAGCAGATCAATGGTAATGGTTTCCTGCCAGTTGTCGCCAATGGCGTGAATCCACATGTGAGGCAGATTGTAGGATACATGAGCCATTTTAGTGATGGTTTCATCATCCCACTGTTTTGATACTCCTTGTGGAAGCGTAATATTAAAATGCTTCACCATCTGCTTGAACTCTGCAACACCCTGCGGATAATAATCCTTCAGATGATTCATAATCAAACAGTTAGCATAACAATGCCGGGTTCCCAAGATTTTTGAAAGACCATAACTCAATGCATGGCAAACACCTACTTCTGAATACGTCAGGCTCAAGCCACCCATTAACGATGCCACCATCAGCTTATCGTCATTTTCAGGTGTTTGACCCGCTTGCTCACCCAGATAAATATCCCGGCAAAGTTTCATGGCCTGCTCTGCATAGGCGTGAGAATAGGCATTATTAAACTGACCATTTTCTGATTCGATACAGTGGATGTACGTATCCATACCCGTATAAAACCACCAGTCTGTTGGAACGCTGGCAATCAGCTCAGGATCAAGCACTACCTGATTGAATACCGTCCATTCGCATTTCAGGCCTAGTTTTTTTACAGGTCCGGTCAATACGGCCGTCATCGAAACTTCTGCTCCCGTACCCGAAATCGTCGGGACTCCAACGTGATAAACACCCGGTACCTTGATCAGGTTCAAGCCCTGGTATAATGTCGACGAACCTTCATTCGTCAACATCAGTGAAAGAGCCTTGGCAATATCCATTACCGAGCCTCCACCAATACCAACTACACCAGCTGGCAACCCCTGTTTAGCCAGGATTTCGTCGCGTAGGGTATCAATTTGTTCAGTTGTTGGCTCATGAACATCTACATCAATAAAATAAATGAGGTCTTTTGTTTCAGCCGGAATACGGCCTTCGAGCTCCTTCCCCTTGAAATACTGGTCAACGATAAAGACAAAATATTGATTATTCTCAGTCCGCTTCGGAGCAAGGATATCGCCAAGTTGGCTGAAACTTCCCCGACCATAAACGGTCTTCTCAATCCCTTTGAAATTTTTGTGCATTAGGGTACTAATTTGGGCTATTCATCCATAGCCTTTACTACATTCATAATAATCCCAGCTACAACTGAGGCTTCTGAATAGTATAAATTATTAAGGAAAGGGAAGTTAAACTCATTCGTTAATTCCCCTCTTAACTTAGTTCTAATCAGATTATTACACTTCTACGCTCACTACTTTATTTACCGCAGTAGTAATCTTTTCAATCAACGTATCAATTTCTTCATAGGTCCAGGTAACGCGGATTCCGAAGGAAATCAACCGCCCGATTACTTCCTGTGATTTAGGGATTTCCAGGTAGGCGTAATCCTGCGGAGCACCAAACTTTTGAACGCCTAAGGCTGAAGCAGTACGCATGGCTTTGAGGTGATCCCACTGATTAATAAAATGGTACATGTTGGTATACCAGTAATTGAACCCACCGACACCACTTGCATTGAACTCATCTACTACTTTTCCGGCAGTTTCCGTATCAGGTAATAACAGATTCAGGAATGTTGCCGAATCCCCGCTTGGATCTGGGATGGTAGCAAAGGAAATTCCAGGTATCTGACCAAGTTTTTTCATCAGATACGTTTTGTATTCGTTGTTTTTTTCGCGGATATAAGGCACCCGCTGCGTTTGTACTTTTCCAATGGCAGCGTGTAGCTCCGAAATACGGAAATTAAAGCCAATAATCGGGTGTTGTTCCATTCCCCGGTTATTGCCAATGTGGTCGTGCCCGTGGTCAGCGTAACTATCGGCAAGTTTATAAACCTCTTCGTCGTTAGTAACCATCACCCCGCCTTCAGCTGCGGTGGCAATTTTGAAAAAATCGTATGAGTACGCTCCTGCTTTGCCCCACAAACCCGTCGAGATGCCTTTATAACTCGCTGCCATCGCCTGGCCTGCATCTTCCACTAAAAGGAGGTTATGTTCCTTTACTACTTTCATGATGGCATCCATATCAGCCATCTGGCCACACATGTGTACAAGACAAATGGCTTTTGTTTTTGGCGTAACCACCTTGCGAATGCCTTCTGCACTCAGGCACAGGGTTTCATCAATTTCAGCAAACACCGGAATAGCCCCGACCATCAATACTGCTTCGACTGTAGCGATATACGTGAAGGGAGGAACAATGACCTCATCCCCCGCTCCGATACCTGAAGCCACTAAGGCACACTGAACCGCCGTAGAGCCTGACGAAACGGCATGGGCATACTTAGACCCAACCAGTTTGCAAACTTCTGCCTCAAAGTCGCGGGCTTTCCAGATATTATTACGCTGAGCGTCGTGATTGTAACGGAAGAAAATTCCAGTTTCAAGAACGTCATTAATTTCTTTGCGTTCTTCCGCTCCGTATAGTTCGGTACCTGGCATAATTTATTGTTTTCAGTGTATGAACGATCAATTTGTGCTGCAAAAATAGGCAATCCCCCGGGCAAAGAGAAAGGTTCTTTGCTTTTTGACTTATTCCGGGAAAATCCTGCTGCTCAGGGTTTAATCTTCTCGACATTAGTACGGGTTAATTTGACAAAATCAAATGAATACTGATGTTTTTCGTCAGCCGGATGATGTTCCCGGTTTAGCTCAAGCCATTCGTCAACTGCTATTTTTGGAAAAAACGTATCTCCTTCTATACTCGTGTGGACTTCCGTTAGATGAATATTATCCGCATAAGGTAAAGTCTGACGATAAATTTCAGCTCCACCTATGATATATACGTCTTCATTGGCATATAACGCTTCCTCAACAGAAGAAACGACTACACAACCTTCCGCGGTATAGTTCTGATCGCGGGTAATGATAATATTTGTTCGGTTGGGTAAAGGTTTTCCAATGGATTCATAGGTTTTCCGACCCATAATAACCGGATGACCTGTTGTTAATTGCTTAAATCGTTTCAGGTCGTCTGGCAAATGCCAAAGCAATTGATTGTCTTTGCCAATGGCTCCATTCTCAGCCACGGCGACAATAAGATGAATCATAAATTTCAGTTTTCAGCTTTTCTGATTGTATTGATTTTGCAAACTGAAAACGTTATCAACATTCAGTTATACTCAAAGCTAAACCAGCTTCTGACGTTTCTTTATACTTCTGGGACATATCCCGGCCCGTGGCCCACATAACCTTCAACACACTATCCAGCGATATTTTCTGGTAGGATGGGTCACTTGCCATAGCCAGCAAATACGCGTTATATGCCTTCACGGCTCCCATGGCATTTCGCTCAATGCAGGGAATTTGTACGTAGCCGCCAATCGGGTCGCAGGTCATGCCTAAGTGATGCTCAATACCAATTTCGGCGGCGGCTTCTACCTGGCTAATACTCCCTCCCGCCGCGTATACGAGCATGGCTGCCCCCATTGCAGAAGCAGTACCAATTTCCCCCATACAGCCCATTTCAGCCCCAGAAATACTCGCATTGTGTTTGACTAGAAAGCCAATGGCCGCCGCAACCAGCATTCCTTCCCGCATTTGCTGTTGTGAGTAATGAAAATGGTGTTTCATTAAATAAGTCAGTCCCGGAAATACTCCGGAAGCCCCGGAAGTAGGGGCAGTTACTACGATACTTCCCGCCGCATTCTCTTCGGAAGCCGCCAGGCAATAGGCATTCAGGAACATTAAAAAGCTATCCGAAGTCAGCGAGTGTTTCTTAGCCTGTTCATACACCAAAGGAGCTTTCCGCTTTAACTGAATTTTTCCGGGTAAGATGCCTTTCATCCGTAAACCACGCTTTACGGCTTTTTCCATCGCTTCCAGAATAAAATCAAGTTTCCGATTGATTTCCTTTTCAGTTAAACCCGTTAAGGATTTTTCATTCTGAATCATCAACGCTGCCAGTGATAAGCCTGCCCCCCGTAACTGAGCCTTCAGGCCTTCCATGTTCTCATACGGGAAAGCGGGTTGAGTGTCACGAGTTCCTTCCATGGGCTGGCCTTTTCGTTGAATAAATCCGCCCCCTACTGAGTAATACTCATGCTCAAGAATGACCTGATTTTGCTCATCCACCAATTTTAATATCATGGTATTGGGATGGGGAAAATCGGTTTTGCCCCGGTGATAAACAAAATCTGCTTCTCCTACCTGAATACCGCCCAATGGTAGCTGGTATTGCTGGCCCGGCCGGGTCATCAGCTCTAGTAATGCTTTAGGCTCAACGGTATCGGGTAACCATCCCAATAATCCCCCCAATATAGCCCGGTCGGTTCCGTGTCCTTTACCCGTTGCCGACAATGAGCCATATAGGTGTATTTCAACGGTTTTTCCAGCAACAGAATGGGTTTTGATTTCCTGAAGAAAATCATAGGCAGCCTTCATTGGTCCGATGGTATGTGAGCTCGACGGACCGGGCCCTACTTTAAATAAATCAAATACCGAGGTAGTGATCATTGCGTTGAGTGATAGCCATGCGGCTATCGAATACTTTAGGGTATATCGTGTTGATGAAATAAAAAGCTGCTTACTTAAAGTTTGCCCTGCATGCCCCGCAGGAACTCCTCAATCTCCATCCGTTTTTTACCCTCCAGTTGTAATTCTTCAATTGCTAACCACCCATCTGCACAGCGAAACTGAAGGTATGATTTACGATCCGTTCGGTAGCTACCAGGCATGGCTTCTTCCTGATAACTTGATTTATTAGCCCAATAGATCTTGCAGGTTTTACCAGTTAAGGTAGTCCAGGCGGCTGGATAGGGAGCTAAACCGCGGATCTGATTCCGCACAACCTCCACCGGTTTCATCCAGTCAATTTCACAAGTTTCCCGAAAAATCTTGGGAGCGGCCTTCATTTCTGTTATCTCAGGTTGTGAAATCTGTGGATACTCACCCGATTCAATGGCCCAAACGGTTTTCAGCACTAACTGAGCCCCTCGCTTCATTAACCGATCATATAGGCTTCCGACCGTATCTTCGTCTGAAATTGGTTCTTTTTCCTGAAAAATCAGCGGCCCCGTATCAATTTCCTGTTGCAGGAAAAAAGTGCTTACTCCCGTTTCCGTTTCCCCATTCATCACTGCCCAGTTAATTGGGGCCGCTCCCCGGTACTGCGGCAAGAGCGAAGCGTGTAAATTAAACGTTCCCAGCGGTGGCATATTCCAGACTACTTCGGGCAACATTCTGAACGCAACAATAATCTGCAAGTCAGCCTGATAGTTTTTTAATTCTTCTAAAAATGAAGGATTTTTAAGTTTCTCAGGTTGTAAAACCGGTATTCCTGCCGATACCGCATACTGCTTTACCGGCGACTGTTGCAGCTGCTGACCACGCCCGGCGGGTTTATCAGGGGCCGTTACAACAGCCACTACGTCGCATTCATTCTCAACGAGTGCCCGCAGGCTCTCTACCGCAAATTCGGGCGTCCCCAGGAATATTATTCGTATCCGTTTCAATTAATTAACCTATTTCGTGTACTACCTGCAAAATATATTCCAAGTCTGGCAAAACTAGTTAATTTCAGGAATGGGACGGTAAGAGTGTCCGTTTTGAATCGAATAATTAACTTTCTTTCCAACGATTAACCTATGCAGGATTAATAGGTACCTAAAACGATCATTAACTGACGGTGCGGATTTTCTTCTTAGTGCAATATTAATTCCGGGGACATTACTAACTACTACCTGTTCCATCCAACCACTAATTGCTTATTCTGAGAGATTTCTTCAACCAAGAATGATCAAATATATCTGATTATCAATTATTTACACACATCACACTTCATGGCTTACACAAACCATATACACCGATTTTCTAAGTAATACTCAATAAGTATATTTAAAAAATCATGAAAAAATTTGGTGTATTATGTACATGTATATTAGTATTGCATAAATAACTAATCAATTAGTTATTTAATAATTTCAACTAACCTCAAAAATGAAAAAATTAGCGGTATTAGTAGCACTAAGTGCCTTTTCTTTGCCATCTATAGCAGGAACTGGCAAAGCACATGCAAAGCCTAAAGATGGCGGATGTGATCAGTAACATTATCCTGTGGACAAGGAGGAGCCGCTTGTGGAAAGAATATGACGGATATTTTGAAAACTGTTGCTGAAATGGACAAAGTTTATTGTCCTTCTAAATAGCAACTGATTGCTTATTAAGAAGAGTAATGCAGAATTACTCTTCTTTAAATTTAAAATTAATGAAAAAAGTAATCTCATTGCTCTGTTTTGTTTTTATTACGTTTTGTGCCTATTCGCAATCGTCAACTGTCATTGATTCCATTCAGGTAAGGTGCCGTTATGTTTTCACCTATCAGCAAGATTCAACCGATATTGATAGCAAAAAATCAGAAGATATGATTTTAGATATTGGCAAACATAGTTCTGTATTTTACAGTCTTAATTTGTATAAAGCTGATTCTATGTGGGTAATTATTAAAAAGGAAAGGGAAAAACACGGACCCGAATATGCAATGGGTCTAACTTCATCACTTCCTCGGACTAATTTTGAATATAGATTATATAAAAACTACCCTGAGAATAAACTAACCACTACCGATAAATTAGGCATTAATCAGTTTATTTCCGAAGAAAGCAGTCCGGTTTTTACCTGGAAGATCCTGCCCATTCAGAAAGAATTAGCGGGTTATTCGTGTCAGAAAGCAACGACTTCCTTCGCTGGGAGAAATTACGAAGCCTGGTTCACAACCGACTTAGCCATTGCCGACGGCCCATATAAATTTACTGGTTTACCAGGTTTAATCATATCAATTGCCGATACCCAAAATTATTTTTCGTTTGAGTTAGTAGAATTAAAAAAGCAGAATGGCGTAGGTTCGTTAGTATTTATTAAAAATAAAAATTGCCAGACAATCAGCCAAAAAGCTTATACACAAGCCCTTAAATCGAATAGAGAAAATCCGGTAGGAACAATAGAAGCACAGGGTATTTCTTTTGAAAAAACTAGCGAATTTAATAAAATGTTAGTAGAATATAAAAAAACCAATAATAACTATATTGAAAAATAGTTGGTATGATTAAATTCTATAGTTTGATCGGCTTACTGTTCTGTTTTATTCTTCCAGTAAAATCGCAACATATTATTCATGGGCACATTGTTGATACTGCCGGGAAAGCCATTTCCGGCAGTTCTGTTTGGGTAGAGTCTGGGAAAAACATGGTTGCCTACGCTATTTCAAAATCAGATGGTTCGTTTAAAATCAGCGTAGATCCCGGCCCTGATTCATTAATTTTAGTAGCTAAAGCGTTAAATTATAAGCCTTACAGGCAGGCTATTTTCAACCAAACGCAGCAAGTATCCATTACCCTGCAAAGCCAGGTTACACAGCTAAAAGAAGTTGAAATCAAAAGCAGGAACCCTATTCGAAGAAATGGAGATACCTTATTCTATTCTACAAATGACTTTACTACCGGGAAAGATCGCGTAATAACGGATGTACTCAAAAAACTTCCGGGTGTTACGGTTGAAGCAGACGGAAGAATTCTGTATCAGGGAGAAGCCATTCAAAAATTTTATATTGAAGGCATGGATCTTCTAAGCAATCAATATAACCTGGCTACGAATAATTTACCTGCTAAATCCGTAAAAGAAATCCAGGTAATTGAGCGTCATCAGCCCATACGAATACTTGATAGTCTGATTCGCTCAGAACGAGCTTCTATCAACCTGAAATTAACCAATAAAATTGCTAAAACTGGCAGCTTTCAAGCAGGGGTGGGCATATTTCCTTTTCTTTGGGATTTAAATATTACCCCGATGGCATTTACTAGTAAGCAACAGTTTGTCGCCTCCTATCAAACGAATAATATCGGCAAAGATGTATCCTTAGATTTAAAAATATTCAGCATTGAAGACCTACAAGACAACCTCAATCAATATACACAAAAAGTTGATTTACTTGCTATTCAGGGTTTATCACCACCTGCCTTTGATTCAAAGAGAATTTTGTTTAATAAAACGCATTTATTAAGTTTAAATTACCTCCGTAAGCTAAATAAATATACCAATATCAAAATTAATTCTTCTTATTTAAATAATCATATTCAACAAAAAGGCTTAACAGATACGTATTTTATTACCGAAGGAGATTCAATTCATGTTTATGAAAATAAATATAATCAACAATTCATTCAGGAAGTAAAAGGCTCTATCTCATTAACTCAAAATGCTCCAAACCAATATTTGGAAAATACATTATCTACAAAAATCGTTAATGAAAAACAGGAAGGTATTATTGAAAATAATAATGGAAAAATTAATCAAAAGCTAAATAATCCTTTTTATTCTATTTCTAATAAATTTAAACTTATAAAACCAATTGGCAAGCAATTATTTGGTTTTCATTCCAGTACCTTCTTCAATAAAACTCCGCAAATACTCTCTATAAATTATCCATACTCAAAAGATTCTATTTTATTTAAAAGACAGAATATTTTATTTCAACAATTTCACACTAACAATTATATTAATTTTACCAAAAAAACAACATTTTTTGTATTATTTCAAACAATAGGATTTCTTTATGAATCTCAGCAACTTAATTCATCTCTTAATACTTCCCTTTCATACAGCAACAATCAATTTCAAAAATGGTATAAATACTATAGCATAACAGAAGGTAGTCATGAATTTAATCAATTCAAATTTTCCATCAATTTGCCTGTAAGTTTCTGGAAAATAAACCCACACATATTACAGCGAATTATAACCGAGCCTTCTGTATCTGTGAAATACCAACTGTCGTCTATTATCAATTTTAAAATTTCATATCGAACGACAAATCTATTCTCAAATCTATCTGATTTAAACATACAACCTGTCCTCAAAGATTATCGCACCAGTCAATTCACTGAATTAAACTACCGGCAATACTACACCCATTCTTTCAATGCAGGGATATATTATTCAGAACCTATCCATTCGGTTTTTGGCAATTTAACGTATTCTCTGACAAATCAATTTTCAAATGCATTATTACTAACTACTATCACTTCAAACGGAGATATGCTTGTTCAGAGCATAAAAAATGATAACCGTACGCCTACTCACTTACTTAATGGATACTTTAGTAAATATTTTTTGAAGCTTAAAACTACTATTCGATTATCATCCATTGCTCAGGTTAATCAGACAAATCAGGAAATTAACGGCATTTATTCAAAGGTTATTAATTATAATTTATCAAATAATTTCAACCTGGAGAAATCATTTTCCAATCGTCTGATTATTAATTATTCGTTTGATATGATTCATCAGAAGACTACTATAAATAGGCTTAATTCTGGTCTATTTAATTCAAAAAATCATCATTTTGATAGTATGATTACTGTATATAAGAAGCATTATCTAACCTTTTCCGGAGAAGTATATACACTAAAGTATGCCTCTACATTAAACTCCAATCATTTCTTCGATTTAGGTTATAGAGGTTTCTATACGAAGCGGAAGATAGAAATAGAATGCAAATGGCAAAATCTGACAGATACGAATACATATACTTACTTATCTTCCAGTAATTACACCTATATTTTAACCAGGTATCAATTAAGGCCTAGTCAACTACTTATTAGTTTCAGAATGTCCTTATAAAAGATGTTAATTCTACCTAGAGTTAGTAATATATAGATTCAAGCGTATTATATAGAGAACATGGTTAATGGCTTTCCAATTCTGAAAGGCAACGTGTAGAAAAGAGTTTCGGTTTTACTTGCTTTTCCGGGCAAATGTGCTAATTTTGTTGACCCAATTATAATGATGCCGGTTGTGACCACATACGCAAAACATCCTTTTGGGCTTCGGCGAGAAGATTGATCCTGCAACCAGGTTTCTGGGTTTGTATGCAGAGCGGTCTTGTCACCGTTCTTTTTTTTTGTCATTACGTTAGTGATATACCAGCACAGGACACTAAAAATCAGGCTATTAGCTCTATCACTACCTGATTACGTTATCCTGTGTTTCGTTATTCTGACAACACACTATTTATAATTTCACTCTTTTCAGAGCGGAATCGCTAAAGAACGTTACACCTGTAAATTAAATTATCGATTATGGGAAAAGTAGCCTATTATACAGAAGAAGGGCTAAATAAGCTTAAGGCCGAATTGCATGAATTAAAGACAAAAGGGAGAGCCGAAATGGCCCGTCAGATTGCTGAAGCCCGTGATAAAGGAGACTTATCTGAAAATGCCGAATATGATGCAGCAAAAGAAGCTCAGGGATTACATGAATTGAAAATTTCCAAGCTGGAGGAGTTACTTTCTAATGCCCGTATTCTGGATGAATCCATTATAGATAGTTCAAAAGTTGCAATCATGGCCACCGTTAAGATTAAAAACAAGCGGAACAATATGATTGCTACCTATACGTTAGTCGCAGAAACAGAAGCCGATGTAAAAACGGGCAAAATCTCGGTTCAATCTCCAATTGGCAAAGGTTTGTTAGGCAAGCAAGTTGGTGATACGGCCGAAATCCAGCTACCAAACGGTAAGGCTGAATTTGAAATATTGGAAATCAGTCGCTAAGACTTCCTGATTTACTGCTCCCAACCCCTGTTTTCGGCTGAAACAGGGGTTTTCTGTTTATAAATACTTCGGTATTGCTTTCTTTCTACCTTTGCGTCTATTCATTTTTGACTCTAACTAGTTGAAAGATGCCCTCTATCTTCACCCGTATCATCAAAGGCGAAATTCCTTGCCATAAAGTAGCTGAAGACGATCAATATTTAGCTTTTCTGGACATTTCTCCTTTGACAGAAGGCCATACTCTCGTCATCCCTAAAACGGAAGTAGATTATCTATTTGATTTGGATGACCCGACTCTGGCAGGGCTGATTCTGTTTGCCAAAAAGCTGGCTCCTGCTATCCAAAAAGCTTGCCCCTGCCTCCGGCTGGGAGTCAGCGTAATAGGTCTGGAAGTCCCCCATGCCCACATACACTTGATTCCCATGCACTCCATGCGGGATGTTAATTTTTCAAATCCAAAATTGCAATTATCACAAGATGAATTAGCATCAATTTCGGCCCGCATCCGGGCTAATATTTCCTAAAAAATCACCTTACTTTATTCTCTAAATCAGCATGTTATGCGATTTCATCTTCAAGCTTACGATTACACAGATGAACACAGCCTTACCCGAAGACTTGAGGTTCGACCCGTTCACCTCGAAAAACTTAAACCCTTAAAAGCAAACGGTCATTTTATTTTAGGAGGAGCCCTTTTATCCGAACAAGGCACCATGATCGGATCGGTAATGATTCTTGACTTTCCTAATCGAAATGATTTAAACACCTAGCTGGCTACAGAACCCTACATAACCGGAAAAGTATGGGAGAAAATAACTATTCAGCCATTCAGGGTAGCTGAGGTATAGGAGATTCTTTATAAATAGAAATAAGTCATTCATTTATCCCGAAAGCCTTACAGGCAAAAAACGAAACGATTGAATTAGTATATCCTATGAATCGACGCTCCATGCTGAAAAAAACCGCATCAGCGGCTACAATAGCAGCTACAACCTCGCTAACGCCAACGTTAGAAGCGGCCATAGCTCCTAACCTGAAAGGAAACATTAAGCACTCAGTATCCAGATGGTGCTATGCTTCAATCCCATTAGATGAATTCAGCCAGGCCTGTAAAAAAATCGGTATTCAGTCTATTGAATTGACTGGCCCCAGTGAGTGGCCTACTTTGGCCAAATATGGGTTAACGTCTGCATTGGGGCAAGCAGATACCTGGCCTGAAGGAACTGGTCTGACGAGTTTTTTCAATAACCCTAAAAACCACGACAAGCTGGTTGACTGCTACGAAAAGCTAATTCCGGAAGCGAAAGCCGCTGGCGTTACCAACCTGATTTGTTTTTCAGGAAACCGAAATGGCCTGGATGATTATCAGGGAATTCTGAATTGCCAGAAAGTCCTGAGACGCATTATGCCCACGGCTGAAAAAAATGGTGTTACCCTAACGATGGAGCTTTTAAGCTCACGTCATTCGCACCCTGATTATCAGTGCGACACTGTACAATGGGGCTCTGTACTTTGTGAAGCGGTAGGTTCTGAGCGGTTTAAGTTATTATACGACATTTTTCACATGCAGTCTATGCATGGTGACCATATTCGGAATATTCAGCGATATGGTCAATACATCAGTCATTATCATACAGGGGGTATGCCCAATCGTACCGAAATTGATGATCGTCAGGAAATTTATTATCCAGCTATTGTGAAAGCCATTATCGCTACGGGGTATAAAGGGTATATCGGTCAGGAATTTGTTCCTACTCCAAAAGATAAAGAAGGCATGTTAGAATCCTTACGGCAAGGAGTTATGATCTGCGACGTATAATCCACTTACGTTATTTTGCAAAGGTGGCTTCTGAGGTTCAGAAGCCACCTTTTTCGTGCCCATTCCGGGCATTATCAATTGATATTTCATCCAAACAGAAGCCAAAGCCTACCATTCATCGAGGATTCGTACGAATTGTTTCGGGAACATTTATGGTTTTAGCTAAAAGACCGGGAATTTGAGCAACTCATCGAAAATCAGGTCATTAGGCCTGCTTTTCAGGCCACCTTTGTTTCAAGAAAACGCAATAAACCAAAACAAGGCAATTGCTCCCGTTTTTTCATGAAACCGCTTTATACCGCTCTACTACTAACTTTTTTTCCATTTGCTGCTACTATCGCCCAGCCTTTGGCTTCGAACACAGGTAAAATTTTCCGCTCGCTAAACGGTTACGTGCGAGAGGCTCAAAGTGGCAACCCATTAGCTGGCGTAAACATTACTATCCCTGCCCTAGGCGTCGGCACCACCACCAACGCCAGTGGTTATTACTCCGTAAGCTTACCGTCTCAGCCTTTCGTCAAGATTACTTACTCTATCATTGGCTACGAACACCAGAGTCGGGTAACCGATCTGACCTTCAACGTCGATCTCAACATTGAAATGAAGCCCCAGGTCACCTCGCTTCAGGAAGTTGTCATCAAAAGCAGATTAGGAACGAGCCGTGTCTCTGAATCCGTGCAGATGTCTTCGCTTAGCATACCCATCCAGCAGATCAAAGAAATTCCAGCCCTATTCGGGGAAAAAGATATCTTGAAAACTTTACAGCTGCTACCCGGCGTGCAGAAAGCCGCTGAAGGTAACTCCGGCATGTACGTTCGCGGCGGCGGGCCCGATCAGAACCTGATCCTTCTGGACGAAGCTCCCATTTACAATACATCTCACCTGTTTGGTTTTTTTTCTCTCTTCAACGGCGATGCCATCGAGTCGGTGGATCTGACCAAAGGTGGCTTTCCCGCTCACTTCGGTGGACGCCTTTCTTCGGTGATACAAATGCAGACCAAAGACGGAAATTTTAACCATCTGCACGGTGAAGCCGGTATCGGCCTGTTATCTAGCCGGATAAGCATCGGAGCACCCCTGATCAAAAACAAAGTCTCTTTTCTAGTCTCGGCTCGCCGTACCTACGCCGACTTGTTAATGAAACCCTTCGGGCTGACCAGTAATACTGGCTATTTCTATGATCTAACGGGTAAGCTTTCCATCCAGGCTTCTGAGAACGACTTCATCAGCCTAAGCAGCTACACCGGAACCGATCACTTTCGTTATGCCACCAATAGTTCATTGACTGAAAACGGAAACTTACAGTACGGCAACTCGGCCGGTACCCTAAGCTGGCGTCACCGCTTTTCGAATGCTCTGTTTGTGAAGACCTCTCTGATCTATTCCCGCTACGCAGCCACCATCCACATGAACAGATCCATCAGCAGTGACGACCAGATTCTGACCTATCACCTGGTCAATCACTCCGGCATCCGCGATGCGGGCCTGAAGTCGGATCTGGTCTATCAGCTCTCGCAACAACATACGCTCAAAGCAGGGCTTGCCTTGACAGCCCGCCAGTTTCGCCCTAGCACCTCTACCATCGCCAGCGAATTAACAAGCACCAGCAATACTACTCCCGCCGATACGATTACCCTCAACAGCACGGAGGCGGCCGTGTATGTAGAAGATACCTACCGGCCGGTAGAACACCTGCAAGTGAACGCGGGGCTTCGCCTAAGTGTGTATCAGAGTGGCTCGGCCCACTACGCTCACCTGGAACCCCGCCTGGCGATAGCCTACAGCCTGCCGAATCACTGGGCAATGAAGGCTTCTTTCTCGGCCATGACTCAGTATGTGCATCTATTGTCGAGCTCGGGTATTGGTTTGCCTACTGACATCTGGGTGCCGGCTACTCAGCAAACGGCTCCTCAGCAGGCTCAACAGGTGGCTATAGGGCTGGCCAAAGATTTCAAGACCGGACTGGCCATGACCCTGGAAGGTTTCTACAAACACATGACTCACCAGATTGCTTACCAAGAAGGAGCTAGCTCTTTGTCGGGCAGCGTTAACTACGAAGATCAGATTACCTACGGTCAGGGCTGGAGTTACGGCACCGAACTGTTGTTGCAAAAGAAAACGGGCCGCCTGACGGGCTGGGTGGGTTATACCTTATCTTTCACGCCCCAGCAGTTTGAGGAACTGAACAGTGGGGAAACCTTCTGGGCTCGCTACGATCGTCGCCATGATCTTTCGGTGGTAGGCATCTACCACCTGAACTCCAAGATTACCCTATCGAGTTCCTTCGTCTACGGCAGTGGCCAGGCCATGACCCTTCCTTCGGGACAGTACTGGATTCAGGGCTCTTCGAGTGTGAGCAGCCTGGGCAGTAAGGCTTACTATACCGGACGAGTGTTCAATGAGTACGATCAACGCAATGGCTTTAGGGCCGCAGCTTACCAACGGGTGGATGTGGGCATTCAGTTTCATAAGGTGAAGGGTAGTCGTGAACGTACCTGGGAGGTTAGTCTCTACAATGCCACCAATCACCAGAACCCATTTTTCTATTACCTGGACACCAAAACTACTACCTCCGCAGAAGGGGTGAAAAGCTCAGTTAATCAGCTCAAACAGGTTACCCTTTTCCCTATACTCCCTAGCGTTACCTATTCCTGTAAATTCTAGAATTGCCAGGCATATTCCTACGAAGTATTCGATTTGCCAAGCAAATGAGTTTATCGCTCCAATTGCTTAAAGCGTCATAACTGGCTATCTGTTACTTATTTTGAATTTAAAATAAGTAACAGATAGCCAGTTATTTGTTAAGATTATACGGCTTCTACAACTTAAGTAACTTCTTCCAAAACCGGGCATTACCGACTATTCATCCAGCCAATTTTACCCCTTTCTTTTTCATCATATCCAGCCTTTCGCCAATCACCCCGCCTTTTCTACACTTGATCGAATTAAGTCCTTCCTGAGTTGGCTCATCCTCCATCTTTGTCCCAACAAAACGCCACAATCAAGCCTGGCAAACCAGGCAGTAACGTACACCATAGTCCGTTTTTTAACTGCCACTCATTAAAAGGCGTTCTTGTACCAACCAACCATTCCCTTGAGAGGGTTTATCAGGATGGTCCTTAGAACCGCCCAGGCCATGTATTGGCTGTTTCAAACACTTTTTATACCTACGCCCGACCAGATTTTTATTATCCTGATGAAAGCTTCTGTTTTTCTGTTCGCCATCTTCGCTCTACTTGGACTAGCTTCCTGCGTGAAAGATTCCACTGATATTACCCTGGAGAGTGACCCCAAACTAGTTGTAGAATGTTACCTCAATCCTAGCGATAGTGTTATTGTCGCTACCGTTAGCTCGAGCAGAGCCCTAACGGGCGAAGGCTCCGGTGATCGTAGCAACGTTTCGGCTCTAACCACGGCCACTGTTACCCTCTCTGATGGTAGCAAAACCGTTA
This sequence comes from Siphonobacter sp., assembly GCA_047605205.1. Classification (GTDB taxonomy): domain Bacteria; phylum Bacteroidota; class Bacteroidia; order Cytophagales; family Spirosomataceae; genus Siphonobacter. The sequence goes on along the minus strand of JASGGE010000016.1, from coordinate 11,051 downwards.
CCTTGACCAATGCGTCTTCTTCCAATTCCTATAAAATCGCAGCAACTGCTTTTCCTATCCTCTCCGGGCATACCTATACCCTAAGCGTTGCAGCATCGGGATTACCTACGGCTTCGGCTTCCTGCACTATTCCTGCCAGTCTGACGGCTCTGCAAACCCAGGGCACAACCATCACAAGTGAGTTGACTAGCAACAGCGTCTATACCTTTTATGCTCAGAAAACGCTTAGCTGGGATACTCCGGAAAACTCTTCAACGAATTATTTCCTGGTTGGGAGTGGATACGGCTCAACTTGCAAACGACTCGTCAATGAACAGCTTACCACCGTGGTCGATCTGAGTGAAACCCAAGTGGTGGCTTTTCTTAGTGATGGTAACACTAGCTCACATACTTATACGACGGCTCAGCTAAGCCTACCTATTGGCCAGGGTTGCTCGAATGAATTGTCTTCCATGAAAGCCGAGGGTAAGGTATATGCCTTTGCTTATAAAGTCGATTACAACTACTATGAGTTTTTCCGTACCGTTAAGCTCCAGCGTGAAAGTGGTGATAATCCCTTTGCTGAAGCCGCTTCCGTTTATACTAACATTCAGAATGGACTGGGGGTTTTTGCCGCTTACACCACTATTGCTACGCCTTTGTAAGAGCTTTTATTTCTCTTTATCCTCATTAATTGCTGCACTCAGGCCATCATCGTTCGCAGCAGAAGTGAGCAACTGGCGTTCTTCTGATCAATTTGTTGAAATACAACCCACGCGATCGGAATTTATAGGTACTTAACATCGGCAGACGTTTTATTCCCTGATAGGAAAAGATGTCCTGTTCTTCGATAATACGCTACCCACCTCTTTGTCTCACTGGCAATCTGGCTAATCAGCCCGTGTAAGGTAGTTTTGCCTAAACCCAGTAAGGTTAGGCAGAAAAAACGCTTTAGTAAAACCATACAGACAGTACGTTGCATCGATTACGAAAAAGGCTTACCCATTCATAAAATAGGTAAGCCTTCAAGGATAATTCTCAACTAATTTTTATAACTCCACTCGTTTTTCAAATTCTTCTTTTAAACGACCATCATGGGTTACCACTACTAAACTGGCCCCTGATGATGACGACTGCTTTTTAAGGAGTTCTATTACCCGATGGCAATTTTCATCATCCAGACTGGAAGTCGGTTCGTCGGCTAAAATTACCTTAGGCTCATTCATTAAGGCACGGGCAATGCCTACGCGTTGCTGTTCACCCAAACTGAGTTGATTGGTCTTTTTATCAAGATGTTCGGCAAAGCCTAAACTTTGAGCAAGCTTATGGGCTTTTTCAGGGTTAGACTTTTCACCAGCCAGATAATTAGCCAGCAGAAGATTATCCATCACTGATAAAGAACGCACAAAATGAGGACGCTGATAGATCAAGCCCACGTGCTTAGCCCGAAAAGCCGCCGCCTCTGACCCGGATAGGTTCGTTATATCCTGATGGGCAATTCTGATTTCCCCACTTTCTGGATGAAGTAATAAGGCAAGCAAATGGAGAAGTGTCGTTTTGCCACGCCCCGAACGGCCTAAGATTAATAAAGTATCCCGATCCGGACAGTCTACGTCAGGAAACTGAAATTTCTTAGCAGGACCATATGAAAACGTGATATTACGAGTCTGAATCATAGCCTTAGTAAAGAACACTTCCCAAAAATTCCGAGAACTTTTGGGAAGTAGCAAATTATCGATTCCTTAAAATTCAATAAAAGAACTAGGATTTTTTCTCTTCTACGGCAATCCGCACGAGTTCAACGGTATTTTTTACTTTCGTTTTACGAAGCATATTGGCCCGGTGATTTGTTACGGTACGAATGCTTAAGCCTAGTTTCTCAGAAATTTCACGGCTATTTAATCCCTCCGCAATCATGCTCAGAATCTGACGTTCCTTACGTGAGAGCTTACTTAATGGGCTATCGTCACCATTACGCATAGAACCGCGACCACGGCTACGGCCCAATAATGCATCTACGAAAACAGATGAAATGGTTGGAGGAAAGTACTTCTCTCCTTGTGATACTTTTTGAATAGCCGTTAAAATTTCGTCTTTGGTAGAGTCTTTTAACAAATACCCTGCTGCTCCACTTTCAACGGATTTCAAAATGTACTCCTGATTATTGTGCACACTAAAAATCAGGGGCTTCACAGTTGAGTATTGCTGAGCAATGGCTTTAGCTGCATCCATGCCATTCAAACCAGGCATACTGATGTCTAGAAGTACCACATCAGGCTTAATCTCAGCAATTTTATCGAGAGCATCCTGGCCATCAGCAGCTTCGCCGACAATCTCAATTGAATTTTCGTCTTCCAGAAGCATTCTGATTCCTTTGCGTACTACCAAATGGTCATCTGCAATCAGAACTCTAATTTTTCCCATCAGATTAATTTAAATAAAGCGGTTAACATAAGAATTGGTGAAAGGTGAAACAAATGCTATTTTATTAGGCGTTATTAAACGACCTAGCGACTATAGGATTTGTTGACACCCCCCAAAGTAACGAAACAGAATTATATGAATAGTAGACATTACTAAATTTTTTATAAATAATGCAAATTATATTGGTACTGTTACCCTAATTATTGTACCCTCCCCTATTTCTGACTTAATAGTCAGTCGTGCACCAATCTGCTCTGCCCTGATATGCATATTTCTCAATCCTGAGCTTATAGAAGTACTTTTTTCGTATTTCTCTTCTACGTATTTAAAACCCTGACCATCATCCCTAATCGATAAGGTGATTTGATTATTCCTACTTTGCAAATCAATTTCTATTGTCTTGGCCCCAGCATATTTCATACAATTCGTCAGTGCTTCCTGGGTAATACGATACAAAGCAATTCCAACTGGCTCAATTAAGTATTTTTCTACATTCCCTATCTTAACATTTATCTGCATACCTGACTGTTGGCTTACACGCTCACTCAAAATACGTATAGCCGGCTCTAATCCAAAATCATATAGTACACTTGGCATCAGGTTAAACGATATCTGCCGGGTTTCTTCAAGCGTTTCAGCCACAAGTTTACGGAGATCTTCAAAAATATGCCTCTGTTTATCAGTAACAAACGGCAAATCATCAAGTTGTTCAATGTAAAGTCGAATACCCGTTAACATTTGCCCTATTCCATCATGCAATTCTCTTGCCAAACGTTTACGTTCTTCTTCCTGCCCATCCAGCTTACCATTTATGTAGATCTGATTATTAAGCTCGTTTATATTTTGTTGCTTTTTGTTAAGCATGCATTTATTTCATTAAACAATAACCAAAAGTCAATTGATTTAATCTTCGGGAAAACGAACTTATCCATAAACATTCAATTTTTTTTCATATACTTTGTCTATGTCTATTCTCATGATAAGCATATTTATTTACAAGTAGGGAACATATTTATACCTCTCTGCTCCCGAGTGAGTGTGTTATGGCACTGCTCATAAGGTCTGTTTATATTGCCTAACTCAATATTTTATTATCAAAAACTAATTGTAGGACTATTTATCCATTATATTGTCAAATACAGTTGATGCAACTTAATGTTTAAAAATATCGCACGTTTATCGTCAGCATTTAAACAACAAATATCATTTATGGTATGTTTTATCTTTAAAAAGCACAATCATTTTCTCAAGAAAATTACTGTTCAAATTGGTCTGAACAGAGCCATTTAGTAGTTAGAACTTTACATTACTGCCATGTAGTATAATTTATCACAAAAAACTATCATAATTATTCCATTAGCTTCCTTTTACAAATCATTCTTGGGCTTGTCGAACGTTTACAGGATTGTTTATCTAAAAAATCTGGCCTCTACCAAACAGTACTCGTTTTTTTACAACTTTGTGGCATGAATCTGACGAAAATTTCTCTGGCGAATCTGCGGGATAAACCGCTTAGTACATTTCTCAGTACTTTGCTCATGGCTCTTGGGGTCGGCCTGATTTCTTTGTTACTTCTCATAAGCCAGCAATTGGAAGATAAATTTACCCGCAATCTGAAGGGAATTGACCTGGTTGTAGGTGCTAAAGGAAGCCCTTTACAGATCATTCTTTCGTCTATTTATCAAATTGACTCACCTACTGGTAACATTCCGCTTTCAGACGCGAACACGCTGGCTCACAACCCTATGGTGAAAGAAGCCATACCGTTATCGATGGGTGATAACTATAAACTTTTTCGGATTGTTGGAACAGACGAACGATACCTGCAACATTTTGATGCCAAACTGAGTGAAGGCCGAATTTTTCAAAAACCTATGGAAGCAGTTATTGGTGACAAAGTAGCTCGCCAAACGGGTTTGAAAGTAGGCGATACCTTTGCCGGTGCACACGGCTTCGATGCCGAAGGGCACGTTCATGGCGATGCTAAATATAACGTCGTTGGGATTGCTGCTTTCAATAATTCGGTAGTCGATAATGTGATTCTGACACCTTATGAAAGTATCTGGAAAGTGCACGAAGGCCAGGAAGCAAGCCAGGGAAACACTATTATTGGTGAAATGATGAACGAGGCTCCTACCGATTCTGCCACTGAAGATACCCATGAGATCACGGCGATGTTAATCAATTTCCGTAATCCAATGGGAAATGTAATTCTACCGCGTATGATCAATCAGAACAGCAAATTGCAGGCTGCTTCGCCAGCTCTGGAAATCAACCGCATGCTTGATTTACTGGGTGTAGGCGTAGATACCCTGCGTTGGATGGCTTTTGTGATTATTTTTATTGCGGCTGTTAGTGTTTTCATTTCACTTTATAATTCGCTTAAAGAGCGTAAGTATGAAATGGCGTTGATGTTATCGATGGGAGCTACGCGGGGCAAGTTATTTACCATGTTATTACTCGAAGGTCTGGCTATTAGTATATTAGGCTTTATAATCGGAATTATTCTCAGTCGGCTGGGTCTAGGCATTCTTTCTGCCGGGGCAGATCAGAGTTTTCACTATAGTTTTCAGGTAATGGCCTTATCTCCACTGGAAGGGTTATTGTTTGCAGGAGTATTACTATTGGGATTAGTAGCGGCAGCCATACCTGCTCTGAATGTATACCGAATTAACTTATCACGTACATTGGCAGAAGAGTAACTAATTAATCGTTTTTCAAAGCCGGAGGTAACTCTTCCGGCTTTTCTTATGCTCTTTGCAAAAGCATTTTCAGTCTGAAAGTATACTAAAGTCCAAAGTAATTACCTGGTTTTCTTACATTAAATTCGCCTTACCTGTTCGAATCTTTCCTAATACCTGGTGCTTATGGTTAAGTATTACTTTTATTTACTTTTAGTTTTATCTCTTGTTTCCTGCATTGAGCCGTATGATGCTACGGTTAGGCATGATATAACTGTTCTGATTGTAGATGGAACTATCAATGATCAGGATTCCGTACAGACTATCTCTTTAAAACGTTCTATTCCGAATAGTTCTTTCGTCACTACGCAACTAGTAACTGGAGCTACCATGACCGTGCTTGTAAATGGTGCAACCACGATAGCATTCACCGAAACCAGTTCAGGACAGTATACGGCACCAACTGGTTTCAAAGGACAGGTTGGAAACACTTATCAGCTTAAAATTCAAACTTCTGATGGGCAAGAATACGAATCTACGGTAGAAGAAATGCCAACAGTACCTCCCATAAGTGGTATACATCAGGATTTTTCGCCAGATGCCATTCAGAAAGACGATTTTACCAAACTCCCTGCCCATAACCTTTACGTTGAGTTCAAGGACCCTGTTGAAACACGTAATTTTTATCAATGGAAATATACCCATTGGGAAAAGCAGCCTATCTGTGCTACCTGTATTAATGGACTATACCAAACCTCGGTGAGCGAATGTGTCCCTCTCAGCCCACCGCCATCCACTACGTTTCAATACGATTATGCTTGCCAAGGGAATTGCTGGGATATTTATTACAGCACGGCTGTCATGATTTATACTGATCTCTACAGCAACGGCCATACGGTAACAGATCAGTTAGTTGCACAGATTCCTTATTATCAACGCGAAAATACGCTTGTGGAAATTCAACAGATATCATTGAGTACAGGAGCCTATCGCTACTACCAGTTGATTGATCAGCAAACACAGCGAACAGGAACATTAGCTGATACGCCACCAGCCGCACTTGTTGGAAATGTTAAAAACCTTACCAACCCCAATGAATACGTAGCAGGCTATTTTTCAGTTTCAAGCATTACTAAAATTCGCTATACGGTAGATCGTTCTGATGCTATTTTAGGTGGATATGCTCCAATCGGTTATCCAAGTCATACGATTGTTCTTGAACCTTCAACAGACCCTGGTCGTCCGCCGCTTGCCACGTGTAAACTTAGTTCAAGCCGTACTCCTAATACGCCCGAAGGCTGGCAATAATCTTGGTCTATCTGTGAAGAATTCTATACTTTTTTTATCCTTTCTTTTTCTGGTCGTCCTTCGAGCACAAGCTCAAGATCCTGTAAAATTCAAAATACGGGGGGTATTGCTCGATTCACTGGAAGGCACTCCCTTAGTTAAGGCAGCCGTTTTAGTAGACTTTAAACGGAGCGGAACCCTAACCGACGATCAAGGCCGCTTTGAACTCACCCTATTCCCGGGCGATTACTGGTTGTCTTTTCGGCTAGTAGGTTACCGGCCCAATCGGGTACAAGTACATCTGGATCAGAATAAATCCATTTCCGTACGATTAAATAACTTGGCTAATGAGCTCGAAGAAGTAATCATTACCTCTAAAGCCATTGATGGCAATACACAACGCCCCATTTTAGGCGTAAACCAGCTAAACATTAAAAATCTGCAACGCATACCTGCTGCATTGGGAGAGGTCGATATTCTTCGAGGTATTCAAATGTTACCCGGAGTAACCAGTGTTGGCGAAGCTGCCAATGGCGTTAACATTCGAGGCGGGACTTCTGATCAGAATTTAATGCTACTCGATGAGACTCCCATCTTCAACCCAACACATATGTTTGGGCTCTTTTCCGCTTTTCCTCCCGATGCCATTTCTTCATTGGAAATTTATAAAGGAAATGCCCCGGCCCGGTATGGAGGTCGAGCGGCCGCTGTTCTGGACGTTACTATGACGACGCCCAACCTCGAAACGTTTACGCTTAATGGAGGTGTAAGTGTTGTTTCGAACCGACTTCAGGCCGACATTCCAGTTATTAAAAATAAACTCGGAATTATAATTTCAGGCCGCGGAGCTCTGAATGATTTCTTATTACCCGTTGCATCTGAGCGGTTGAAAAATATTAAGGCAAAGTTCGGAGATGCTGCTGTGAAGCTATTTTATCGTATGGATGAGAAGAACACCTTTACAGTCTCCGGTTATTGGTCAAAGGATTTTTTTCAGACAGATTTATTAGGCACCATTACGAACGTAAATGCCACGGCTACACAATATGATCACCGAAGTCTGAATGTAATGGGCCGCTGGTTTCATGCCATTAATTCTAATCTAAATATTCAGGCAACCATAACCTCGGCCGATTACGTTCCTAAGATATTACTCCCAGAAAAGGATAGCGATAACCGAGTGATAATTCAGTCCGGAATAAAACAGCAGCAAGTTAAAGTCAACCTGAATTATTTGCATGAAAAGCATAAATGGGAAGCCGGTATTAGTGCTACAAAGTATAAAATCAACCCAGGCGAATTAAAGCCTGGTACCAGTACAGCCGTTGTTGAGATCAAAACACCCTTAGAGAATTCTCTTGAGCTGGCGGTATATGCAGAAGATGAAGTAACGCTCACAAATGCTTTAACTATTTCAGCTGGCTTGCGGTATTCTCAATTCCTAGCCCTGGGGCCTGCCATTGTCCGTCAATATGTTGCGGGCCAGCCTAAAGACGACTATTCTGTTATTGATTCGACGACTTATGGTTCTGGAGCAGTTATGAAAACTTACGGCGGCCTCGAACCACGATTAGGCCTGAAATATTCACTAAATCAAACCAGTTCATTGAAGTTCGGGTATAGCTTAATGCGGCAATACATTCAGGTTGTTTCCAATACAACTACTCCATTACCAACTTCTCGGTGGAAAACGTCCGATACACACATTAAGCCACAGGTAAGTCATCTGGTTTCGGGTGGTTATTTCCATAACTTTAAAGAAGATGTCTATGAGCTTTCACTAGAAGGTTATTATCGCCACACGCAAAACATCATTGACTATAAGCCAGGGGCTGATTTTTTACTACAACGTTTTCCCGAAACGCAGATCTTACAGGGAGTAAATCGTTCCTGGGGTATAGAAATGATGTTATCTAAAAAACGGGGTGAACTAACGGGCTGGACCAGCTATACTTTTTCCAGATCACAGAATCGGATTAACCAGGGCTCTGATTTCCTCCTACAGATTAATAATGGCAACTGGTATAAAGCCAACTACGATCGTCCTCATAATTTCAATACTACCCTCAATATCAACCAGGGGAAATACAATAGTTTTTCGTTCAATTTTGTCTATTCAACGGGAAGGCCTTACACCTCTCCGTCGGGCACCATTTTATATCAGGGTCAGGAATATCCATTTTATACAGACCGCAACGAAGATCGCTTACCAGCTTACCATCGACTCGATTTTTCCTGGTACATTCATAATCCTACCATGAAGAATAAACGCTGGGTTGGCACTTGGGCTTTTACCGTGTATAATCTTTATGCCCGAAAAAATGCTTACTCCGTGTTTTACCGCACCGAAGACAATGTGACCAATTCTTATAAGCTTGTTATTTTTGGTGCTCCTATTGTAAGTTTGGCCTATAATTTCAAATTCAAGTAACTTCAAATTTCCAATAACATACTTGTAATCAGTATTTTAAATAAAAAAAATCATACTTTTCAATAACGCACTCAGCAATAGTCACTAAAAGTTTATACGATTCTATTTTGGTATCTATACGGAACGTATCCTTATTAAATCGGCTCAATTGCATAAGTAGTCGAAACCTTTTGCAACAGAGTTGAAAAAAAGTTTGTTTTCTGGTAACTTTGGGTTCAATTTTAGCGTTACTCATTGCTGAAACCATTCTGAATGCCATGCGATTAGTCAAAATACTTTTTCTCTTCCTCGCCGTTGGGGCTTCTGTAGCAGCTACCACCGATAGCAGACCGAATGCTGCTGAACCGTCTAAAATTACCTGGGAGAACCTGAAGGATGTAAAATTCCAGAAGAAATGGTATCCCGAAGAAAAAATGTACATTCTTTACCCAAGCTTTGGCCCCGGGGTACAGAAGTTAAGCAATAAAGAAGTAATCATTAAGGGGTACTTAGTTCCTGTCGATATTACCACCAATACATTCGTTCTGTCGGCTTATCCAAATTCGATGTGCTTCTTCTGCACGGGTACAGGTCCAGAAACGATTATGGCTCTGAAAATGAAAAACCCTCGTCGTTTTAAAGTGGATGAAGTGCAAACCTTCAAAGGAACACTCAAGCTGAACTCTAACGACATTTACGAACTGAATTATATTCTTGACAATGCTGAAGTGATTCAGGCAGACTAAGTCAGTCAAGTAGAATAGTATTTACGGCCCCGCCCTTTTTGCAGGTGGGGCTTTGTTTTTCCTACCGTCTTTATGAAATTCCTACGGATTATCACCAAAGTTTGCGTTGCCCTCATTATTCTGATTTTAATTCTTCTCCTGGCAACACTTACTACTGTCGACGAAACTCCCTATACACAAACCGAGGCGTATCAACAAACTCAACAAAATCTTGCTCAGGCCGATAAGCAGCTTGCTAGCCAACAAACCGACTCGACTACAAAATTTCTTTCGGTTGGCTGGGCTAAAGCAAACATTACACCTGATCATGCTACGCCGCTGGCGGGATATGGAAATCGTCGTGGGCTGGTTTCAACTAGCATACGAGATTCGCTCTGGGTAAGAGCCTTCGTGATAGATAATGGTAAAACACGAGTTGGTCTTGTAGCCTGTGATCTTTTGATTGTTCCTCCGGCAGTGATAACAGCCGTTCAGAAGAATTGGCCTTCCCAACTCAATTTTCCTGCTCAACACATTTATTACGGAGCTATCCATAGCCATAATAGTGAAGGAGGCTGGCAAACCGGAATCGGCAGCGAGCTAATTACGGGAGCTTATGACTCAACGATGGTACAGTTTCTGGCTAAACAAATTATTCAGGCCTGCCTACTCGCCACCGAACGCATGGCCACAGCTGAAGTTGGTTACGGGCAATTGAATGCAAAAGAATACGTACTCAATCGGCTAGTCGGAGATGACGGCCCTGTTGACCCCTATCTGCGAGTCTTGAAATTCAAAAAACAGCGAACAGGTGAAACCGCCGCATTAGTTACCTACGCAGCCCATGCGACATTAATGAATGAAGACAACTTGGCCATTTCAAGAGATTACCCGGGTATCCTGGTTGATTCACTGGAAAAAAATACGGTCAATTTTGCTGCGTTTATGGCAGGGGCAGTCGGTTCAATGAAACCCCTTGCAAAAGGAGCTAATGATGAGGAAGAATTGAAAAATGAAGCGGAAGGTCTGCAAGGTGATGCAAAGAAACTTTTGCCTACGATTGAAACAAAACCCGCCAGGGAACTGGCTTTTGTAACGGTTCCGGTTGGCTTACGTCAACCCCAACTCCAAATTGCAAAAGGCTGGAAAGTGCGGCAATGGGTTTGGGATAAATTATTTGGGCTTGCTCAGGCCGATATAAAAGCACTCCGTATTGGTAATACAGTTTTGCTGGGTATGCCTGCCGACTTTTCAGGCGAATTAATACCCGACCTCGCCCCGACAGCCGCGAAGCAAAAGGTCAATCTGATGATTACCAGCTTTAATGGCAATTACATCGGTTACGTAACCCCTGATAAATACTGGTCTCGTGATACCTATGAAACAGTTGCCATGAATTGGTTTGGTCCTTACACCGGAAGCTACCTGGTAGAAACCGGCAGAAAGCTTTTGGAAAAGCTCTAAAGTCCATTTAAATTACAGTCGGATTTAGCTTAAAAAAGCCAAATTAATTAGAATGATTCTAAACTCTTTTGGAGTTTGGCT